>NZ_JAQIBU010000304.1 GCF_027858935.1 Oleiagrimonas sp.
TGGCGACTCGAGCCGCGGCGCTGTGCAAGTGCGACCTGATGAGTCGCATGGTGGGTGAATTCCCCGAACTGCAAGGCGTGATGGGGCGGTACTACGCCCTGGCGCACGGTGAATCGGCGCAAGTGGCGCACGCCCTGGACGCCTTCTACCAACCACGTCACGCCGCGGACGCCATTGCTGCAAGTCCGTTGGCCCGTGTGTTGGCCGTGGCCGAGCGACTGGATACCCTGGCAGGCATTTTTGCGGTCGGCATGAAGCCATCCGGCAACAAGGATCCCTTTGCCTTGCGCCGCGCGGCTCTGGGACTGGCAAGGACCCTGATCGAGGGCGAACTGGACATCGATCTTGGCGCTGCATTCACCGAGGCGCTGCAGTTGCTGCCCGAAGCCGCGCTGGCTGCGGCTCTGAAACCGGCTAAGGACGGCACCCCGGCTGCGCTGGATGCGGGCGTCCGTCGCGGGGAGCTGCAGCGTGAGCTGACCCGCTTCGTGTTCGAGCGCTTGCGTGGCTATTACGCCGATCAGGGCTTCAGCAACGACCAGTTCGATGCCGTGATGGTCGTGGCGCCGTCCAGTCTGGTCGATTTTGATCGTCGGCTGCGTGCCGTTGCAGCCTTTGCCAGCCGCCCCGAGGCTGCAAACCTGGCGGCGGCCAACAAGCGCGTGGGTAATATCCTGCGCAAGCAGGCCGAAGCCGGTGAGGCGCCCGCGCAGAAGGTGGATCCGGATCGTTTCGAGCAGGACGCGGAACGCGAACTGGCGCAGGCCCTGGCGCAGGCCAGCCAGGCCAGTCGAGAGGCGGTCGCGGACGGTGACTATGCGCTGGCGCTGACCCGACTGGCGGCCCTGCAGAAACCGGTCGACCGGTTTTTCGAGGACGTGCTGGTGATGTCCGAGGACGACGCTGTACGCGCCAACCGGCTGGCCCTGCTGGCTCAATTGCAGCGCCATTTCATGGATGTCGCGGACATTGCCAGGCTCTGAACCGGCTGTGAAACGGCCGGCGGGGACGCCTTGCGAGGGGTCCTCGATATGACCCAATTGCTAAGAAAGTGTTGACACCGTGTTACGTTCAGGGGTATCGTCGCACCAACAGATAGACGAAAAAGCCTCGTTTGGGGCTCTTGTCCATCGTTGCTAATCTGCAGGAGCAGGCTCGTGCACAGGGATGCCTCGGGATGTTTCATTCCGGGGTTTTGTCTTTAAACGGGTCTTCGACTGCGTTCCAGGTGACCGGTATCAGCCAGGTCGCTATGCTTTAAGTGGCCCCTTGGGGCCGATCTGGGGAGATCATCCTAATGACTAAACGTAATCTGACAGGCGGGGCGTTCTCACGTCGCAATGCCCTTGCTGTCGCTCTGGCCGTGGGCCTGGGCTTCACCGGTGTGGCCATGGGCCAGGCCACCTCTGGCGCCATTTTTGGTAATGCTCCGGCGGCCAAAGGGCAGACCGTCAAGGTCAAGGGCCCGGGTATCAGCCGTGTAGTGACGGTCGGCGCCAACGGCAAGTACACCGTGGCCGACCTGCCCGTGGGCACCTACAGCGTGACCCTGGAGGACAGCAGCGGCAATGCCGTGTCCACCCGCAACAACGTCAGCATCAATGTCGGCGGCGGCACCGAAGTCGACTTCGCAGCCAGCACCGCGAACGCGGCAAGTCTGGGCGCGGTTCAGGTCAATGCCAACGCATTGCCGTCGATCGACGTCACCAGCGTCAACGCCACCACCGTGATCACCGCATCCGACCTGCAGAAATTGCCGGTGGGTCGCAGCGCCGAGGCAATTGCCCTGCTGTCCCCGGGTACGGTCGGAGGCAGCGGCTTCTTCAATAACTCGGTGTCCATTGGTGGTTCCAGCGTGGCCGAGAACGCCTACTACGTGAACGGCTTCAACACCGGCGAACCGTACCGCAACATTGGCGGCTTCACGCTGCCGTACGGCTCGATCGCGCAGCAGGAAACCCTGACCGGCGGTTTCAGCGCCAAGTACGGTCGTTCCGACGGCGGCGTGATCAGCCAGATCGGCAAGCGCGGTACCGACCAGTGGCATTTCGGTGGCCAGGTTGCCTGGCAGCCGCGGTTCCTGCAGTCCAACCCGAAGAACCTGTATTACCCGGTGCAGCCGACGCCGGCCGGACCGGGTACCTACACCCACGAAAGCACCTACGCGCCCCACACCATCCACAACTACCGCAATGACAGCAAGGGATGGGAGACCATTTATTCGGCCTACGTGGGTGGCCCGCTGGTCAAGGACAAGTTGTACATGTTCGCGGCTGCTGAATATACCAAGACCCAGCAGACCGGCGTGAGCAACAACACGTATTACTCCCCGAACTCCGCTCCCTACCTTGGCGTTGTGGGCTATCAGAGCAGCCATACCACCAAGTTCTACGGCAAACTCGACTGGAACATCAACGACAACAACATCCTTGAATACACCTACCTGAAGAGCGACCAGAACTCCGGTTCGGGCTCGACCTACAAGTTCAATTACAACACGTTCAAGGCCGGGCCGTTTGTGGGTGCGAACAACAACTACACCAACAACGCCAACTTCAACATCATCAAATACACCAGCTACATCGGTGACAACGCCAACCTGAGCGTGTTGTGGGGCAAGGGCGAATTCGCCGACCCCGTGACCTATGGCAACAAGAGTACCTTGCCGTATATCTCGGGCACCTTCAATCCGGCCCTCGTGCCGGCGGGCGGGGTCAACAACAACCAGACCAACACGTCGATCATCGCTCCGGACGCATCGCTGCGTACGCAGGGCCTGCGCGTCGATTTCTCCTACCAGCTGGGCAACCACAAGCTGGGCGTTGGCATCGACAACATGCATTACAATGCGCACAAGCAGGACTTCGTGTACACCGGCGGACACGCGCCTCCAGGGGTTGGTGGCGGTCCTCTGTCTGGTTTGCCTGTGCTCAATGGCACGCGCTGGATTTACTATAATATCAACAACAATTATTATGCGCGTTACCTGAACATCGCGTTCCAGGCCAGCATGTCGACCGAGCAGAAGGCGTTCTACCTGCAGGATGTATGGCAGGCCACGCCGGACTTGCAGGTCAACCTGGGCCTGCGTAACGATCACTACATCAACTACAACAACGTGGGTACCGCGTTCGTTGACATGAAGAACCAGTGGGAGCCGCGCCTGGGCTTCAGCTGGGACGTGAACGGCGATTCCAGCTTCAAGGTCTACGGCAATGCGGGCCGCTACTACCTGGCCCTGCCCACCAATGCGGCTGAGCGTGCAGCGACCGCATCGGTCTACGTTTCCCAGTGGTTCACCTACACGGGCATCGATAAAAATGGTCTGCCGCAGGGACTGACGCCAACAGCCGCGGTGACGGGAAACTCCAATCTTACATCGCCCGATGGCGAGACTGGCCTGCCGAAAGATCCGAAGCAGGTCACGTCCAGCAACCTCAAGGCCATGTACGTGGACCAGTTCAACCTTGGTTTCGACAAGAAGCTGGGTGACAAGTGGGTGTACGGCGCCAAGGCCAGCTACCGCGCTCTGAAGTCGACCATCGACGACGAGTGCTCGCCGGGCCAGATTGCCGCCAAGATGACCAAGATGGGCTTGAACCCGCAAAACTACTACGACGCGCTGTATGGCGCGGCCTACTGCCGTCTGGTCAATCCGGGTCAATCCAACACCCTGCTGATCGCCAAGATGGACGGCAGCGGTTACACCAAGGTGACGATGAACCAGAAGGACTGGGGTTTCCTGCAAAAGCCCAAGCGCGAGTATGCAGCGCTCAACGTGTACCTGGAGCATCCGTTTGACGGCACCTGGTACGGCCGTATCGGCTACACCTACACCTACGCCAACGGCAACACCGCCGGTCAGGTGCGTCCTGACTTCGGCCAGGCCGACGTGTCCAAGACGGAGGACTGGGATTCCTGGCAGCTGATGCAGGGTCAGGGTGGTCAGCTGCTGAACAGCCGCAAGCACCAGATCCGCATCCGCGGTGCGTACCAGATCACTCCGGAATGGCTGGTCTCCGGTGTCGCGCTGATACAGTCCGGTTCTCCGCGTGAGTGTCTGGGTTACTATGGTCCCAATGCCACCGGCGATCCGACCGGCTACAACGGCGGGGGCACCGGCAACTACCATTGGTGCGCAGGCCAGATCGTGCATCCGGGCAGCAACAGTCCGTTTGCGGGTCATAATCCGTGGACGGAAATCGTCAACCTGGGGGTGCGTTACACGCCTGACTTTGGTGACAAGAAGCTGGCCTTCAAGCTGGATGTGTTCAACGTGTTGAACCAGCAGCGTACAAACCAGTCCAGCGTAAGTCTGGTGAGCGCTAATCATCAGGTAAGCAACACGTTCCATATGCCGTCACAGACGTCGCTCTACGGGTCGGCCGTCACGCCACCCCGCTACATGCGCCTGTCGGTGTCCTACGACTACTGATCAGACCGCAGTACGACCTGGATCCGTTTCGATCCAATCAAGCGCCACCCGCAAGGGTGGCGTTTTTTTTACTGTGTTGCAGAAATATGCATGCCATTCCAAGGTGGGCGCACAGCTTCCCGGCCCCGGGCTTGCCTGGGTCCAGGAGGCCCGTTTCGGGCGACTGCATTCGCGCAGAAACCGGAGGGCGCTGTACCAGCGCATGAGCTGGCTGATACCCACAGGGAAAGGGTGCCCATGAAAAAACGGGCCACGCGGCTTGCGAGGAAACGCTCAACGGGTGAGCAAGTGTCGGGGAGGTAAGCTTGTCCGCAAATGTTCGCTCTGAGGGGGAGGTGCGGAGCCGTTCTTCCCTGTGTTATCTATTTTGGTTATGCTTGGAGCTTCCCCCATAAAGTACAGTTCACCTGGGGCCTCCAGGTGAGCCACACTTCATGTCTACTTCAACGTTTCCAATGAGGTTTACTATGCGCAGGATCGCCTTGATGCTGACCGTGCTGACCGCGTTTGCAGTCACCGGTTGCAACAATTCCTCCAGTGGCCAGAACAAGGCGGCTGCAGCAAAAAACAGCACGGTCACGGGTACGGTGAGCCTGCTCAAACCACGGCAGCTTTCCCCGCAAGCGACCATGCAGATTCAATTGCAGGATGCTTCCAGGGATAACGCCAAGCCGCTGGCCAGCCAGACCATCTCGCCGGTGAAACAGATGCCGACCTCGTTCTCGTTCAACGTCGCCTCTGCAAAGATCGATCCGGCAGACATCTACGTGATCGACGTGAAACTGGTCGATGGTGAGCGCACCTTCAACATGCCGGTGAAGGCACCGGTCATCACCCGCGGCGCGCCGACGACCGGCGTCAAGATCATGTTGGCCGCAAACATGACGCCCGAAGAAAAAATGCTCAATGACTTCCACCAGTTGCAGAAGAACCTGGGTGGCTACAGCATCACCAATGGCAGGATGCTGGAAAAGAAGGTTTCCCACGGCTGGCAGACATTCCGCAGCAATGATACGGGCAAAATCGTATTCGTACGCGAGAACACCGATTTAGGCGACAAAGGCTTCAGCAACACGGACTACGCCTACAAGAACGGCAAACCCTGGGTGGTCGTGGTCAAACACAAGTCCAGCCAGAAGGCAAAGGCGAGCGAAATCGACCGTGCAGGCTGGAATCAGGACGGAAAACTGGTGCTGGCCGATAAGGAAGCCGACGGCAAGACCAGCAAGCTTTCCGATGCCGATGCAGCGGACCTGCACAAGTCGGCCATGACGATGCTTGCACTGGCCAGGAAGAAGTCTCCGGCCAAGAAAAAGAAGTGACTTCATGCATGCCGCATGCGCAATAGAGTGCATGGACAAAAAAGGCCGGACGCGTGTCCGGCCTTTTTTTGTCCGCTGATCGAAGCCAGTGAAAAGGCTTGAATGGAAACAGGTTGCTGGCAACACAGAGCCTGGATGCGGGATGACCCGCCATCAGGTCACCCCGTCGCGTTCAAGCATGCATCAGAAATTGATCTTCAGGCCCATGTTGAAGTTGTTCAGCTTCTGGTTGTTTCTGCCGTAGCTGCCCTGGTAGCCCAACCATCCCGAAGTCGTGGAATCAAATTCCGTCATGATGCCGACATCGGCGCTGCCCCAGTTCTTGTCCGGAACAAACCCGGTCAGGGCGAAGCTTCCATTCATCGTGGTCAGGCCGGCCTGGACCTGGCGTGGGCCGGCGTGACTGTCGCGATTCCACGCGAGGTCCACATACGGGTGCATCATCAGCTGGCCCACTTGCCAGTCACCCTTGAGGCGCCAACCCAAAGTGTTTTTCAGGGCCAGCCGTTCCTGTGGGCCAAACCACATCGAGGAGCTGTCGCCGCCGAATTCGCTGAAGCCATTCACGCGAATGCGTTGCCATTCGACGCGGGCAAAGGGTCCGGTCTGGAGCGCACCGGCATGGAACATCCAGCCACCGATGAAACCGCCAAGAAGCTGAGAGCCGCTGGTTCGACCGGCTTCAAGACGATTGAGGGCCCCGAGTTGGAATCGACGTTGCACGTCGTTGTAGTCCAACTGGGCAAAGCCGATGTAGCCACCGAAATATCCACCACCGGCGTGGTAGAGGGCATAGCCGGTTCCCTGTGTGGAATTGAGCTTGTAGCCTCCATGGTTACCTGCAACTGAAGCCTTGTTGTGGGACACGCCAATGGCTGCGCCAAGCGTCACGTTGCTGCCTGCGCTTGCAGTGGTGCCGAAGGTGAGATTGACGTTGTGGCTGTCGGTCTTGGGGGTGTTGTCCGTGGCATCGAAGGTCTGGTTGCCGTAGGTGATGTTGGCAAAAAGATGGCTGCCTTGCGTGTTCATGGCACCAAGCATATTGCTGCGCAGGGTTCGCAGATGGGCGGCACTGGCTGCGATCGGCGCTTCGGCAAGCAGTGAGGTCTGGCCCGGAGCATTGATCTCTGCAACGACATACTGGGCCAGCATGCGGTGTGCAGCGGTGGTCGGATGCACGCCATCGGCGAACAGCCATGTATTGTTGGTACCGGCCGCATACGTGTACGGTGCACCGGAGCCTGCAGGACCGCATTGCAGGGAGCTGGATGCAAGACCGCAGGCAGCATCCGTGACATTGGTGAATCCGTAGGTTTTGGGATCGCGGATGACTTCGCTAATCAGCTGGTAGGTATTGACGGGGATCACGTTCAGGCCGTTGTTGCTCAACGTGCTCAACCCGGTGTTCAAAATGCCGTTGTAGACCAGCGACAGCGAGGTCAGATTGGCCGAGTTGGTCGGGCCCGCGGCCAGGCCGGAAGGCGTCTTGCCGATATCGGGAAGGTTGAAGACCATGACGTACTTGGCTCCGGCAGCCTGCATCTGGCCCAGCAATTGCAGCTCGCCTTGTGCGGCGCCCCCGACCAGCAGCGGTATGTTCGAAGGCGAGACCGCCCCCGAAGTGGCATAGAAAATGTCATTGGCACCACCCCAGACCGAATAGAGCGTATGCGGGTCGGCCTTGCCACCGTTGGCGGCCAGGTACATGCCAAATTGCTGGGAGAGCAGGGGAATCGGTCCGGCGGAGGAATTGTTGTTGATGCCTGCGCCGCCGTATGCGTAATCATTGCCACCGGTAATGGATGGCGTGAGCATGAAGCCGAAGGCGCTTCCGATATCCTCGACAGCGACCTTTCCGGGATTGGTGGTGAAGCGGGATGGTTGGGTCGAACCGAGCGCAAGCGACAAGTTGCCGTTGTCGCTAAGACTGTCGCCAAAGACAACCATTTTGTTGAAATCAGTGGACGCTTGCGCCGCACTGGCGAATGCCAGGGAGGCGACGATGGCGCTGGTGAGATGGCGAAAACGAAGCATGTGATGAATCTCCCTGGGTATGGGCAATAAACAAGACGCCACAGCACATTACCTGCAGCGCGGAAACAACATGATCCTAACGATAATAGAGTCCGTACGGTAGCGCATGTTGCGCTGCAATGCAGCGCGTGGGGTACGAATCAAGGGGCCAGACAGCGCGCAGGTAGATCCAAGGGAAGTGCCGGTATCAGGCCGCATGCCTGCGACGCAGGTGGACCAGAAGCAGCGTGATGGCTGCAGGGGTGACGCCGCTGATACGGGATGCCTGGCCGATCGTGGCAGGCCGGGCCCGGGCGAGCTTGGTAAGCGCTTCGGCGGAAAGCCCGTGCACGGTCTGGTAATCGAAATCGGCAGGAATGAGGGTGTCCTCATTGCGACGATGGCGTTCAATCTCGGCACGCTGGCGTTCAAGATAACCGGCGTACTTGGTCTGTACCTCGACCTGGAAGGCGACCTCGGGGCTGTCCACGCCAGGTCCGATGCCTTCGACGCGGGTAAGACGGGCATAGTCGAATTCAGGTCGGCGCAACAGATCGAGCGCACTCGAGTCTCGTGTGATGGAGGCCTGGCTTTGTTGGATGAGAGCGATGCCCAGGGCATTTTCGGGGCTGACATGCAGGGAGCGCAGGCGCTCGGTCTCGACATCGACAGCATCGCGCTTGCGACGCAGTGCGTCATGGCGTTCGCAAGTCACCAGACCAAGTTCGTGGCCGATGCCGGTGAGACGCAGGTCGGCGTTGTCTTCGCGCAGGTGCAGGCGATATTCGGCGCGCGAAGTGAACATGCGATAGGGCTCGAGCGTGCCGTTGCTGGTGAGATCGTCAATCAGAACGCCAATGTAGGCCTCGTCACGTCGCGGTATCCAGGGCGCATGGTCGCCGATGGCGCGTGCAGCATTGAGTCCGGCAACCAGGCCCTGTGCGGCGGCTTCTTCATAGCCGGTGGTACCGTTGATCTGGCCGGCAAAATACAGCCCTGAAATGGCACGGGTCTCCAGCGACGGATGCAGACCGCGAGGGTCGAAGTAGTCGTATTCGATGGCATAGCCCGGACGGGTGATATGCGCATCGGAAAAACCGGGGATCGATCGCACCAGGTCAAGCTGGACGTCGAAAGGCAGCGAAGTGGAAATTCCGTTGGGGTAGATCTCCGTGCTGTGCAGGCCTTCCGGTTCGACAAAGACCTGATGCGACTCGCGCTCTGAAAAACGCACCACCTTGTCCTCGATCGAGGGGCAGTAGCGTGGCCCGGTGCCCTCAATCTGGCCGCTGTAAAGGGGCGAACGGTGCAGCGCGTTGCGGAGGATGGCATGGGTCGCGGCGGTGGTGTGGGCGATCCAGCAGCTGACCTGGCGCGGGTGCAGCGCGCGTGTACCCATGAAGGAAAACACCGGTAAGGGCTCATCACCGGGTTGTTCGCGCAGCAGGCTGTAGTCAATGCTGCGACCATCGATGCGTGGCGGTGTACCCGTCTTCAGGCGATCCGCTGCTACAGGCAGTTCACGCAAACGTTCGGCCAGGGTGGTGGATGGTGGATCCCCGGCGCGTCCGCCGGCATGCTGTGAAGTCCCAATATGGATGCGCCCGCCTAGGAAGGTGCCCGCGGTAAGCACGACCGCGCGGGCACGGAAGGTCAGGCCCATCTGCGTCTTCACGCCCGTTACCCGTCCGTGCTCGATGCAAAGGTCATCCACGGCCTGCTGGAAAAGGCTCAAGTTGGGCTGGGTCTCGACGATCTTGCGGATGGCCGCCTTGTAAAGGGCTCGGTCAGCCTGGCATCGAGTGGCACGAACGGCGGGTCCCTTGGAGGCGTTAAGTGTGCGCCACTGGATGCCGGCATGATCGGCAGCCATGGCCATGGCGCCTCCGAGTGCATCGATCTCGCGCACAAGATGCCCCTTGCCAATGCCACCGATCGCAGGGTTGCAGCTCATCTGGCCAACGGTTTCGATGTTGTGGGTCAGCAGCAGCGTGTCCGCGCCGGTGCGCGCCGCTGCTAGCGCAGCCTCGGTGCCGGCATGGCCGCCGCCGATCACGATGACATCGTAGGTGTGTGGATGATGCATGGTTTGATGAACGTTGGGACAGAAAGAGGTCGATCTATTCTATCGAGAGTGCATGCCGGGGTCTTGTGCCTAAAACGGCTAGTTGGCATGAAGCATGCATGTGTCTGTCCTGCACCCTCGCCGGGCATAGGTTCCGCAGGAAGCGGGCTGAGGCGGGTTTCAGGGGCCGGCCGCGCGCCGGCGAGGGGTAGC
>NZ_JAQIBU010000252.1 GCF_027858935.1 Oleiagrimonas sp.
ACAGCTCCGCACCGACCTTCGTCAGCGCCGCCGTCAGTGTCGTCTTGCCGTGATCAACGTGACCGATCGTGCCCACGTTCACGTGCGGCTTTTTACGCTCGAACTTTTCCTTGGACATGACTTATAACCTCAAAGATCTTGTACTGTAATTCGTGTGGACAACGGACCGTCAGGCCTTCTTCATCACTTCTTCGGCGATGCTGTTGGGCGCTTCGGCGTAGTGGTCGAACTCCATGGTGAACGTGGCGCGGCCCTGGGTCGCCGAACGCAGGCTGGTGGCATAGCCGAACATCTCGCCCAGCGGCACCATCGCGTTGACCACCTTGCCGGAGGGGCTGTCATCGGAACCCTGCAGCACGCCACGACGGCGGCTCATGTCACCCATGACGTCACCCATGTATTCCTCGGGAGTGACCACCTCGACCTTCATCATCGGCTCAAGCAGGACGGGCTTGGCCTTGCTGAAGCCTTCCTTGAAGCCCATCGAACCGGCGATCTTGAATGCCATTTCGCTGGAATCGACTTCATGATATGAGCCGTCGACCAGCCGAACCTTGACATCGACGATCGGATAGCCCGCCATGATGCCATTGGCGATCGCTTCCTGGATACCCTTGTCTACGGCCGGAATGTATTCCTTCGGAACCACGCCACCGACGATCTTGTTCTCGAATGCATAACCGGCGCCGCGTTCCTGCGGCTCGATCTCCAGCACGACGTGGCCAAACTGGCCCTTGCCGCCGGACTGACGCACGAACTTGCCTTCCTGCCTCACGGATTCGCGAATGGTCTCGCGGTAAGCCACCTGTGGCTTGCCGATATTGGCCTCGACATTGAACTCGCGCTTCATGCGATCCACCAGGATGTCCAGGTGAAGCTCGCCCATGCCCGAGATAATGGTCTGGCCCGACTCCTCGTCGGTACGCACGCGGAAGGAAGGATCCTCCTGCGCCAGACGACCGAGGGCTACGCCCATCTTCTCCTGGTCCGACTTGGTCTTTGGCTCGACCGCCATCGAGATCACCGGTTCCGGGAAGATCATCCGCTCCAGCGTTATAATGTGACCCTGGTCGCACAGTGTGTCGCCGGTGGTGACATCCTTCAGGCCTACCGCGGCGGCGATGTCGCCCGCACGGACTTCCTTCAGCTCCTGACGATCGTTGGAGTGCATCTGCAGCAGACGGCCCACACGCTCTTTCTTCGACTTCACCGGGTTGTACACCTGGTCGCCGGCATTGAGCACGCCCGAATAAACGCGGAAGAAGCTCAGCGAACCGACGAACGGATCGGTCATGATCTTGAAGGCAAGAGCAGAGAACGGAGTCTTGTCATCTGCTGTACGACTGGCCTCGGCATCGTTCTCGTCCAAACCACGGACCGGTGGACGATCGGCGGGCGACGGCAGCAGCTCGACCACAGCATCCAGCAGTGCCTGCACACCCTTGTTCTTGAAAGCGGTGCCACAGAAGACCGGAATCAGCGAAGTTTCCAGTGTCCCCTGGCGAATGCCGTTGAGGATCTCCTCCTCGGAAAGCTGTCCATCCTCGAGGTACTTGTTCATCAGTTCCTCGGTGGACTCGGCGGCAGACTCGACCATGAATTCGCGGGCCGCATCGCACTGTTCCTTGAGCTCGTCAGGGATCTCGCGATACTCGAACTTGGTGCCCTGGCTTTCCATGTCCCAGTAGATCGCCTTCATCTTGACCAGGTCGACCACGCCCTCGAAATTCTCCTCGGAACCGATCGGCACCTGCATCGGTACCGGGTGGGCGCCAAGGCGGGACTTCAACTGGCTGACGACCTTGTCGAAATTGGCGCCGGTACGGTCCATCTTGTTGACAAAAGCCAGGCGCGGAACGGCGTACTTGTTGGCCTGGCGCCACACAGTCTCGGACTGCGGCTGGACACCACCGACAGCGCACAGCACGAACACGGCGCCATCGAGCACGCGCAGCGAACGCTCGACCTCAATGGTGAAGTCGACGTGGCCCGGGGTATCGATGATGTTGAAGCGATACGTCGGCAAAGAGTGGTCCATGCCCTGCCAGAAGCAGGTGGTTGCCGCTGACGTGATGGTGATACCACGCTCCTGCTCCTGCTCCATCCAGTCCATGATGGCCGCACCGTCATGCACCTCGCCGATCTTGTGCGAGACACCGGTGTAGAACAGGATGCGCTCCGTCGTGGTGGTCTTGCCGGCATCGATGTGGGCCATGATGCCGAAGTTGCGGTAGCGCTCGATGGGAGTGGTACGTGCCACGGTGATTCCTCGAAATTCTCGTATTAGCTTGCTTCTCGAATGGTCCGGCATGGATGCCGGGCTCTTCTCTGCCGCCATGGAGGACGGCACAAACAATGTGTTACCAGCGGTAGTGTGAAAAGGCCTTGTTGGCTTCGGCCATGCGATGCGTTTCTTCACGCTTCTTCATGGCGCCGCCACGCGACTCGGATGCGTCCAGCAGCTCGGCGGCCAGCTTGCGCGGCATCGATGTCTCGCTTCGCTTGCGCGCCGCATCGATAACCCAGCGCATGGCCAGTGCCATACGGCGACCCGGGCGAACCTCGACCGGTACCTGATAGGTCGCGCCACCAACACGGCGTGACTTGACCTCGACCACCGGCGCGATGTTTCCCAGCGCCTTCTCGACCACTGAAACAGGCTCGGCGTTCTTCTCACCGATGTGCTCCAGGGCACCGTAGACAATTGTCTCGGCGACCGACTTCTTGCCACTCTTCATCACCATGTTGATGAAGCGGGCGATCAGCTCGCTGCTGTGCTTCGGATCCGGGAGGATCACTCGAGCGGGATGTGAACCTTTACGCGACATGTCTCAAATCCCTCGGTTTAGCCCTTGGGGCGCTTGGCGCCGTACTTGGAACGCGACTTGCGCCGCTTGGTGACACCGGCGCAATCAAGGCTGCCGCGAACGGTGTGGTACCGAACGCCTGGAAGGTCCTTGACGCGGCCACCACGGATCAGGACCACGGAGTGCTCCTGAAGGTTGTGGCCTTCGCCGCCGATGTAGCTGATGACTTCGTAGCCATTGGTCAAACGGACCTTGGCCACTTTGCGCAACGCCGAGTTCGGCTTTTTCGGTGTGGTGGTGTAAACACGCGTGCACACACCGCGTCGCTGCGGGCTGCTCTGCAGGGCCGGCGAATTGCTCTTGTAGCTCTTCGGCCGACGGGGCTTGCGCACCAATTGGTTGATCGTCGCCATGCGGAAGTTGTCCTAAGAAACACAAAGGCAGACCGGGATAATCCGGCCTGCCAAGAAGCGGAAATTTAACACGCATGGATGCCTAAAGGCAAGCCATGCACAACCATCCTTGAGTTCGAACACGAGGTGCGTCCATGCACCTCATTTCGTATGTAAGCAGGCAGCTAAAGGGTCAGGTTTCGCTGCTTGCCGAGCCGGCTTCGGCCGCCTCGCCCTTGGACTCCGTGGAGCCACTGGCCGACAGCGCTTCCATCTCGGAAGCCGTCAGACCACCGCTTTGTTGCCGTTGCGCGTGGTAGGCAAGACCCGTTCCCGCCGGGATTAGCCGACCGACTATAACGTTTTCCTTCAATCCACGCAAGGTATCGCGTGTTCCACGCACTGCCGCCTCGGTAAGCACGCGAGTGGTTTCCTGGAAGGAAGCCGCGGAAATGAAGGATTCAGTCGCCAGCGAAGCCTTGGTGATGCCCAGAAGCACCGATTGGGATTCGGCCGGACGCTCATTCTTGACCTCGAGACGGGCGTTCTCCTCGATCAGACGTCGACGCTCGACTTGCTCGCCACGCAGGTAGTTGCTTTCTCCTGCATCCGTAATTTCAACCTTGCGCAGCATTTGGCGGATGATCGCCTCGATGTGCTTGTCGTTGATCTTCACACCCTGCAGTCGATACACGTCCTGGATCTCCTTGACCAGATACGCGGCCAGCGGCTCCACACCCAGGAGGCGCAGGATGTCATGCGGATCCGGCTCGCCGTCGACCACGGTCTCGCCCTTCTCCACATGTTCGCCCTCGAAGACGATGATGTGACGCCACTTCGGGATCAGCTCTTCGTGATCGTTTCCGTCCGCGTCCTTGATCACCAGGCGCTGCTTGCCCTTGGTGTCCTTGCCGAAGCTCACCACACCGGAGCGCTCGGCCAGGATGGCGGCCTCCTTTGGCTTGCGGGCCTCAAACAGATCGGCCACGCGCGGCAGACCACCGGTAATGTCGCGGGTCTTGGAAGTTTCCTGCGGGATACGCGCGACCACGTCGCCCACGCCCACTTCGGCGCCGTTCTGGATCGAGACGATGGCACCGGCCGGCAGGAAGTATTGGGCCGGCACGTCGGTTCCGGGCAGTTTCAGCTCCTTGCCCTTCTTGTCCTCCAGCTTGACCATCGGGCGCAGATCCTTGGCCGCAGTACCGCGGCGCTTGGGATCGGTGACCACCGCGCTTTCCAGACCGGTCAACTCGTCGGTCTGGCTCTGCACGGTGACGCCATCGATGAAATCGCTGAAGCGCACCACGCCAGCCACTTCCGATACGATCGGATGGGTATGTGGATCCCACTGCGCAACCGTCTGGCCGGACTTGACCGCAGCCCCGTCCTTGAACTCGATCGTCGCGCCATAGGGCACCTTGTAACGCTCGCGTTCACGACCCTGGGTGTCGAGCACGCTGAGCTCGCCCGAGCGTGACACCGCGACCAGATGGCCCTGACCGTGCTGCACGGTCTTGAGGTTGTTGAACTTCAGCGAGCCGGTGGTCTTGATGGTGACATTGTCGACCGCAGCCGCACGTGAAGCCGCGCCGCCGATATGGAAGGTCCGCATGGTCAGCTGGGTACCAGGCTCGCCGATCGACTGGGCGGCGATCACGCCCACCGCCTCGCCGATGTTGACCAGGTGTCCGCGGGCCAGGTCACGGCCGTAGCACATGCCGCACACGCCGTGCGAAGCCGCACAGGTGATCGGCGAACGGACCTGCAGTGTCTGCACGCCGGCCTCGTCCAGCTTGGCCACCAGCTTTTCGTTCAGCAGGGTGCCGGCCGTCACGATCGGATCGTCGTTGTCGCCCGGGGCATAGACGTCCTCGGCCACCACGCGACCAAGCACGCGCTCGCGCAGCGGCTCGACCACATCGCCACCCTCGACGATCGGTGTCATGGTCAGACCATCGGTGGTACCGCAGTCCTCGGTGGTCACCACCACGTCCTGCGCCACGTCGACCAGGCGACGGGTCAGGTAACCGGAATTGGCGGTCTTGAGCGCCGTGTCGGCCAGTCCCTTTCGGGCACCGTGGGTGGAGTTGAAGTACTGCAGGACGTTCAGGCCCTCGCGGAAGTTGGCCTTGATGGGCGTCTCGATGATCGAGCCGTCCGGACGCGCCATCAAGCCACGCATACCCGCCAGCTGGCGGATCTGGGCGACCGAACCACGGGCGCCGGAGTCGGCCATGATGTAGAGCGAGTTCATGGACTTCTGGTCCACTTCCTTGCCGTCGGCGTCGACACGCTTCTCGGTGCCGATGCCGTCGATCATGGCCTTGGCGACCAGCTCGTTGGTACGCGACCAGATATCGACCACCTTGTTGTAGCGTTCGCCGGCGGTGACCAGGCCCGACTGGTACTGTTCCTGGATCTCGACCACTTCGGTTTCGGCCTCGGCCAGGATAGCCTTCTTGGCCTCCGGAATCTTCATGTCGTCGATGCCGATCGAGATCCCCGCACGCGTGGCCAGACGGAAGCCCGTGTACATCAGCTTGTCGGCGAAGACCACGGTCTCCTTCAGGCCCAGGCGACGGTAGCTGGCATTGATCAGGTTGGAGATGGCCTTCTTGGTCAACTCGGTGTTGGCCAGCTCGAACGGCAGGCCCACGGGCAGGATCTCGGCCAGCAGGGCACGGCCGACGGTGGTGTTGACCAGCTCGACCTTTTCGGTACGCTCGCCTTCCTCATCGATCTCAACCTGGTTCAGGCGTACGCGGATGCTGGCGTGCAGCTCAACCGCGCGGTTGTCATAGGCACGGCGAACCTCGGACACGTTGGCGAAGACCATGCCGGCGCCCTTGGCGTCGACCAGCTCGCGGCTCATGTAGTACAGGCCCAGGACCACATCCTGCGTCGGCACGATGATGGGCTCGCCGTTGGCCGGCGACAGGATGTTGTTCGACGACATCATCAGGGCACGCGCTTCCAGCTGCGCCTCGATGGAAAGCGGCACGTGCACGGCCATCTGGTCGCCGTCGAAGTCGGCGTTGAAGGCGGTACACACCAGCGGATGCAGCTGGATGGCCTTGCCCTCGATCAGCACCGGCTCGAACGCCTGGATGCCCAGACGATGCAGGGTCGGCGCGCGGTTCAGCATGACCGGATGCTCGCGGATGACCTCGGACAGGATATCCCAGACTTCCGCTTCCTCGCGCTCGACCAGCTTCTTGGCTGCCTTGATGGTGGTGGCCAGGCCACGCGACTGGAGCTTGGCGAAGATGAACGGCTTGAACAGTTCCAGCGCCATCTTCTTGGGCAGGCCGCACTGGTGCAGCTTCAGGGTCGGGCCGACCACGATGACCGAACGGCCGGAGTAGTCGACGCGCTTGCCCAGCAGGTTCTGGCGGAAACGCCCCTGCTTGCCCTTGATCATGTCGGCCAGCGACTTCAGCGGGCGCTTGTTGGTGCCGGTGATGGCACGTCCACGACGACCGTTGTCCAGCAGCGCATCGACCGACTCCTGCAACATGCGCTTCTCGTTGCGCACGATGATGTCCGGCGCATTGAGGTCCAGCAGGCGCTTGAGTCGGTTGTTGCGGTTGATGACACGACGGTACAGGTCGTTGAGGTCGGAGGTCGCGAAACGACCACCGTCCAGCGGCACCAAAGGACGCAGGTCCGGCGGCAGCACCGGCATCACGGTCATGACCATCCACTCGGGCTTGTTGCCCGATTCCAGGAACGCCTCGACCAGCTTGATGCGCTTGGTCAAGCGCTTGAGCTTGGTCTCGGAGTTGGTCGCGGCGATGGCTTCCTTGAGCTGCATCTCCTCGGTCTTGAGATCGAGATCCTTGAGCAGCTCATAGACAGCCTCGGCGCCCATGCGGGCGTCAAACTCGTCGCCGTGCTCCTCGACGGCCTCCAGGTACTGGTCCTCGCTGAGCATCTGGCCCCTCTCGAGCGTGGTCAGGCCGGGATCGACCACCACATAGGCCTCGAAGTAGAGGATGCGCTCGATGTCACGCAGGGTCATGTCCAGCATCAAGCCGATGCGCGAAGGCAACGACTTGAGGAACCATAAATGCGCCACCGGTCTGGCCAGATCGATTTGGCCCATGCGCTCGCGGCGCACCTTGGCCAGCGTGACCTCGGTACCGCACTTTTCGCAGACCACGCCGCGGTGCTTCATGCGCTTGTACTTGCCGCACAGGCACTCGTAGTCCTTCACCGGTCCGAAGATCGCGGCGCAGAACAGGCCGTCACGCTCGGGCTTGAAGGTGCGGTAGTTGATGGTCTCCGGCTTCTTGACCTCGCCGAACGACCACGACCGGATCAGCTCCGGCGAGGACAGCGAGATCTTGATCGCGTCGAAGTCCTGGGGCTGACGCTGCTGATTGAACAGGTTGAGCAAATCTTTCATGGGTTCTCTCCGCTCGCGCGCCGGTTACTTGTTCTCGTCCAGTTCGATGTCGATTGCCAGCGAGCGGATTTCCTTCACCAGCACGTTGAAGGATTCCGGCATGCCAGCCACCATCTCGTGGTTGCCATCGACAATGTTCTTGTACATCTGGTTGCGGCCCTGCACGTCGTCGGACTTCACCGTCAGCATTTCCTGCAGGGTGTAGGCCGCGCCGTAGGCTTCCAGCGCCCACACTTCCATTTCGCCGAAGCGCTGACCGCCGAATTGCGCCTTGCCGCCCAACGGCTGCTGGGTGACCAGCGAGTACGGGCCGGTGGAACGAGCGTGCATCTTGTCGTCGACCAGATGGTTGAGCTTGAGCATGTGCATGTAGCCGATCGTGACCGGGCGGTCGAATGCCTCGCCGGTACGTCCGTCGTACAGCGTGGTCTGTCCCGACTCGGGCAGGTCCGCAAGCCTCAGCATGGCCTTGATCTCGGCTTCCTCGGCGCCGTCGAAGACCGGCGTTGCCATCGGCACACCGCGACGCAGATTGTGGGCAAGCTCGAGGATCTCGGCGTCCTTGAAGGACTTGAGATTCACACGCTGGCCGTTCTCGCCGTTGTCGTGGTTGTAGATCTTGTCCAGGAACTCGCGCACATTGGAGGCTTTTTCGTTGGCCTCGAGCATGCTGTTGATCTTGTCGCCAAGACCCATGGCCGCCCAGCCCAGATGCACTTCAAGGATCTGCCCGATGTTCATGCGCGACGGCACGCCCAGCGGGTTGAGCACGATATCGACAGGTTTGCCGTCGGCAGAGTACGGCATGTCCTCGACCGGAACGATCATGGACACCACACCCTTGTTGCCGTGGCGGCCCGCCATCTTGTCACCCGGCTGAATGCGTCGCTTGACGGCCAGGAACACCTTGACCATCTTCAGCACACCCGGAGCCAGATCGTCACCGGCGGTGATCTTGCCGTGCTTCTCCTTGAAGCGCTTTTCGAACTCGTCCTTGTGGGCCTTGATCTGCTTGGCACCGCGTTCAAGGAAATCGGCGGCCTCTTCGTCCTTGACGTTGATCTTGAACCACTCGTCCTTCTTCAGGCCGTTCAGGTATTCGTCGGTGATGGTTCCGTTGCGCTTGAGGTCCCCCGGCGCACTGCTGACGGTCTTGCCGACCAGCTGTGTGCGCATGCGGGCGTAAATCGCGCCCTCGAGGATGCGGAACTGATCGTCCAGATCCTTGCGGATGCGCTTGAGCTCGGTTTCCTCGATCTGCTTGGCGCGCTTGTCCTTCTCGATGCCGCCGCGGGTGAACAGCTGCACGGCGATGACGGTGCCGTCCATGCCCGGCGGCACGCGCAGCGAGCTGTCCTTCACGTCGGACGCCTTCTCGCCAAAGATCGCGCGCAGCAGCTTCTCTTCCGGCGTCAGCTGGCTTTCGCCCTTGGGCGTGACCTTGCCGACCATGATGTCGCCGGCCTTGACCTCGGCACCGATGTACACAATGCCCGACTCGTCCAGACGCGACAGCGCCTGTTCACCGACGTTGGGAATATCGGCGGTGATCTCCTCCGGTCCCAGCTTGGTGTCGCGGGCCACGCAGGTCAGCTCCTCGATGTGGATCGAGGTGTAGCGGTCTTCCTGCACCACACGTTCGGAAATGAGGATGGAGTCCTCGAAGTTGTAGCCGTTCCACGGCATGAAGGCGACCAGCATGTTCTGGCCCAGCGCCAGCTCGCCCATGTCGGTGGAGCTGCCGTCGGCCAGGGTGTCGCCCTGCGCCACTACATCACCGACCTTCACCAGCGGACGCTGGTTGAGGTTGGTGTTCTGGTTGGATCGGGTGTACTTGACCAGCGTGTAGATATCCACGCCCGCGTCGTTGCCGGAAATCTCGTCCTCGTTGACGCGCACCACGATGCGGGCCGCGTCGACCTGGTCGATCACTCCGCCACGACGCGCGGCTACGGTCACGCCTGAATCACGCGCCGTTGGACGCTCGATGCCGGTGCCGACAATCGGCTTTTCCGAACGCAGCGTGGGCACGGCCTGGCGCTGCATGTTGGCGCCCATCAGCGCGCGGTTGGCGTCATCGTGTTCCAGGAACGGGACCAGTGCGGCCGCCACGGACACGGTCTGCATGGTCGACACGTCCATGTAGTCCACCTCGGACGCCGGACGCAGCTCGGACTCACCGCGGAAGCGGCAGGACACGAAGCCCTCTACAAAACTACCGTCCTCGTTCAGCGGCGAGTTGGCCTGGGCGATGACGTGATCGCCTTCCTCGATGGCCGAAAGGTAATCGACCTTGGTGGTGACCTTGCCAGTCTCAACCTTGCGGTAGGGGGTCTCCAGGAAGCCATACTGGTTGGTGCGGGCATACACGGCCAGCGAGTTGATCAGGCCGATGTTCGGGCCTTCCGGAGTCTCGATGGTGCACACGCGGCCGTAATGGGTCGGATGCACATCGCGCACCTCGAAGCCGGCACGCTCGCGGGTCAGGCCGCCCGGGCCCAGGGCCGAGACACGCCGCTTGTGGGTGACCTCGGAAAGCGGATTGTTCTGGTCCATGAACTGCGAAAGCTGCGAGGAACCGAAGAACTCCTTCACTGCTGCCGCCACCGGCTTGGCATTGATCAGGTCCTGCGGACCCAGATTGTCAGCCTCGGCAAGGGACAGTCGCTCACGCACGGCACGCTCGACGCGCACCAGGCCGATACGGAAGGTGTTCTCGGCCATCTCGCCGACCGAACGCACGCGACGGTTGCCCAGATGATCGATGTCATCGACATGACCATGGCCGTTCTTGATGTCGACCAGCACCTTGAGCACGTCGAGGATGTCCGATCCCTCGCCCTGTTCGGCAAGCAGCGCCTTGGACGCTTCATCCTTGCGCGTGGAGAAGTACTTGTGGTCAAACAGCACGCTCGGGCCGATCACGCCTTCGCGACCGACGCGGCGGTTGAACTTCATCCGGCCCACCGCCGACAGGTCATACCGGTCGAAGGTGAAGAACAGGTTGAAGAACAGGTTCTGCGCCGCTTCCTTGGTCGGCGGCTCGCCAGGTCGCATCATGCGGTAGATCTCGACCAGGGCCTCGAGTTGGGTCTTGGTCGCGTCCACACGCAGGGTGTTGGAGATGTACGGACCGCGGTCCAGGTCGTTCACATACAGGGTCGGCAATTTTTCGATACCGGCACTGCGGAACTTCTCCAGGTGGTCCTCGGTGATCTCGTCGTTGGCCGCGGCGATCAGCTCACCGGTCTTGGTATCGGCCACGTCAATCGCCAGGATCCGGCCGATCAGGTATTCATCGGGCACTTCCAGGGTATCGACATCGGACTTGGCCAGCTGACGAACATGACGCGCGGTGATGCGCTTGCCCGCCTCGACCAGCACGTCGCCATCGGCAACCAGGTCGAAGTTCAGCGTCTCGCCGCGCAAACGCTCGGCGATCAGGTCCAGGGTCGCGCCTTCCTTCTTGCCCAGATGGAATACGTTGTGCTCGAAGAAGATCTCCAGGATCTCCTCGTCGTTGTAGCCCAACGCGCGCAGCAGTACGGTCACCGGCAGCTTGCGCCGGCGATCGATGCGGGTGAACAAGGCGTCCTTCGGGTCGAACTCGAAGTCCAGCCAGGAACCGCGGTAGGGAATCACGCGCGCGGAGAACAGCAGCTTGCCCGAGCTGTGCGTCTTGCCCTTGTCGTGATCGAAGAACACGCCGGGCGAACGGTGCAACTGCGAAACAATGACGCGCTCGGTTCCGTTGACGATAAAGGTGCCGGTCTCGGTCATGAGCGGCATTTCGCCCATGTAGACCTCTTGCTCCTTGATGTACTTGACCGTCTTCTTGGAGGCCGGGCTGTCCTTGTCGTAAATGACCAGGCGCACGGTCACGCGCAGTGGCGCACCGTAGGTCATGCCACGGTTGCGGCATTCGCGCTCATCAAAGGGCGGCTCGCCCAGGCGGTAGTCTACGTACTCCAGCGCGGCGTTGCCCGAATAGCTTGAGATCGGAAACACCGATTTCAGCGCCGCATGCAGGCCTTTTTCCTCACGCTTCTTCGGCTGCACATCCTGCTGCAGGAAATTGCGGTAGGAACTGGTCTGGATCGTCAGCAGATTGGGGACGTCCAGTACCGGAGGACGCTTGCCGAAATCCTTGCGGATGCGCTTCTTCTCGGTAAACGAGTAGGTCATGGTGGATACCGCCTCGGTTCGCAGTGACGCCGGTACTGATGCACCGGCTGAAAGTTGGATAACGAAGATCGGAAATCAGGAATCGCGCGACACGAGGCGATTACGGATTGCCCATCTCCCTTGTCCGGGGTTCAGGGTCTTGCTTCAACAGGCAAAGCCCGGGGGCTCTCGCCCCCAGGCTTGCTGTGCTTCGGGTCGAGCAAATGGCGCACGAAGCGCCAATTACTTCAGCTCGACCTTGGCGCCGGCTTCTTCGAGGTCCTTCTTGATCTTCTCGGCCTCGTCCTTGCTCAAA
Source organism: Oleiagrimonas sp. (assembly GCF_027858935.1). GTDB lineage: Bacteria > Pseudomonadota > Gammaproteobacteria > Xanthomonadales > Rhodanobacteraceae > Oleiagrimonas. Next base: position 12,091 of record NZ_JAQIBU010000252.1, read on the forward strand.
CCTTCCTTCACAGTCTGCGGGGCAGACTCGACCATGTCCTTGGCTTCCTTCAGGCCCAGACCCGTGATGGAACGCACGGCCTTGATGGTGGACACCTTGTTGGCACCGGCGGCGGCGAGGACCACGTCAAACTCGGTCTGCTCCTCGGCGGCGGCTTCACCACCGGCAGCCGGACCGGCAGCCACGGCCACGGGAGCAGCGGCGGAAACGCCGAACTTCTCTTCCATGGCCTTGACCAGTTCCATCACCTCGACGAGGGACTTCTCTGCGATCGCGTCGATGATCTGTTCGTTGCTGAGAGACATCTTGATAACTCCTGGAAAAACGACTTTTACGTTTGGATGGGATTGCCGTAGGGCGAAACGTCAGGCGGCCTTCTGCTGCCCGGCCTGGTTGATCACGCGCGTCACCTGCGAGGCAGGCTCCGACAACAGTCGGACCAGCTGTGTTGCAGGCTGGGACAGTACGCTGAGCAGCATGCTGAGAGCTTCATCGCGGGTCGGCAGCGAGGCCAGCACTTCGAGGTGCGAGCCCGGGTACACCTTGCCGCCGATTGCCACGATCTTGGCCTTCAGCTTGTCATTGGCCTTGGCAAACTCCTTGACCAGTCGACCGGCGGCACCCGGATCCTCGACCGAGAAGGCAAACAGCAGCGGACCGACCAACTGGTCGGAGGTACCTTCGTAATCGGTACCCTCCACTGCCCTGCGCACCAGTGTGTTCTTCGCAACGCGAAGAAACACGCCGGATTCGCGAGCCTTCTTGCGCAGCTCGGTGAGCTGCTCCACGGTGAGACCCAGATACTCGGCGGCGACCAGCGAATGAGCCGAGGCGGCCACGTTCGCCAATTCGGCAACGACCTCTTTCTTCTGCGCGAGATTGAGCGCCATTGCTTCCTCCGAACCGGATCGGAAGCGCGTTCCTCGCGCCACCTCTCCCAAGCGGTTTCAGGAACCGGCATCCTTCCGGTTCCCCGGCACCGGGTGGTGCCGACTTGGTGGCCTTACCAGGAATATCCTGTTAGGGCAGCACCATCTACGCAGGCTGGAACCTCCTGATTAAGGCGGTCGCGTTCGCTCCGGGAACAGATCCATCGCCATGATATGCATCCGTGCCGTTCCCGAGCGACCGATTCCGCCGCCTGCGGTCTTTGACGGCATCATCCGCAATTGCTCCGGATGCGCCCCCAAATACGTGCCCACCCGGCGACCACCGGGCGGGACTTGGTTACTTGGCGACCGTCAACGATGAGGTGTCGACGGCCACGCCCATGCCCATCGTGCTGGACACCGAAACTTTCTGCAGATACTGACCCTTGGCCGTGGACGGCTTGGCCTTCATCAGATCGGATATCAGCATGTTGATGTTCTCGGCCAGCTTTTCCACGTCAAAATCGGCCTTGCCGACGCTGGCGTGGATGATGCCCGCCTTGTCATTGCGAAACTTCACCTGGCCGGCCTTGGCGTTGTTCACCGCCGTGACCACGTCAGCGCTGACCGAACCGTCCTTCGGGTTCGGCATCAGGCCACGCGGGCCCAACAGCTGGCCCAGCTTGCCAACCACGCGCATGGCATCCGGCGTGGCGATCACGCGATCGAAACCCAGATCGCCGCCCTGCATCCGCTCGGCCAGGTCGTCCATGCCAACGGCATCGGCGCCGGCGGCCTTGGCAGCCTCGGCTTTCTCACCCGGCGGGCAGAACACGGCCACGCGCACCGTCTTGCCGGTGCCATGGGGAAGCAATGAGGAACCGCGCACACCCTGATCGGACTTGCGCGCATCAATACCCAGGCGCACCGAAATGTCGATGGACTCGACAAACTTGGCCTTGGCGTTGTCCTTGATGATGCCCAGGGCATCGGTCAGCGGATAGGCCTTGCCCGGCTCGACCGCATCCTGCATTGTCTTGAAACGCTTGGTCAGCTTTGCCATGACTCAGTCCTCCACCAACAGGCCCATGCTGCGCGCGCTACCCGCTATGGTGCGCACAGCAGCATCCAGATCCGACGCGGTCAGATCGGGTTCCTTCGACTTTGCAACCTCTTCGAGCTGGGCGCGTGTCACCTTGCCGACCTTTTCGGTATTCGGCTTGGCCGAGCCCTTCTTCACACCCGCGAGCTTGCGCAACAGCACGGAGGCCGGCGGCGTCTTGGTGATGAAGGTGAAGCTGCGGTCGGAGTAGGCCGTGATGACCGTCGGAATGGGAAGACCCGGTTCCAGTTTCTGCGTGGCGGCATTGAACGCCTTGCAGAATTCCATGATATTCAGGCCGCGCTGACCCAGTGCCGGACCCACGGGCGGCGAGGGGTTGGCCTGACCGGCCTTCACCTGCAGCTTGATGTATCCAATGACTTTCTTTGCCATGACTCTATTCCTTGCGAGTTCGAGCGCCTTGCGGCTCCTCGCTTCACACCGATCCTTGATGACGGGACGACCCGGCTCCGCCGGGCCACAAATGCGTACACGCCGACCCAAAAGGAGCGGCGTGAACAGCCTAGTATAGACAACGCTTCAACTTGTTACAAGCGCCAAAGCCAGCGCCCAGACTCAGGCCTTTTCAACCTGGCCAAACTCCAGGTCGACCGGGGTCGAGCGACCGAAGATCAATACCGCGACACGCAGTCGGCTCTTCTCGTAATTGACTTCCTCGACCACGCCGTTGAAGTCATTGAAGGGACCGTCCGTGACACGAACCATCTCGCCCGGCTCGAACAAGACCTTCGGACGTGGTTTCTCCACGCCTTCGCGCACCCGGCTGAGGATGACTTCGGCCTCGTTGTCCTTGATCGGCTGGGGACGATCGGCAGTGCCGCCGATGAAGCCCATGACCTTGGGAGTATCCTTGACCAGATGCCAGCACTCGTCATCGATCCGCGGAGCTTTGCCGTCGGTCTCGGTCTCGATCTGCACCAGTACGTAACCAGGAAAGAACTTGCGTTCACTGCGACGCTTCTGGCCGGCACGCATCTCGACGACTTCCTCGGTCGGCACCAGCACCTCGCCGAACTTCGATTGCATCTCCATGCGGGCGATGCGCTCTTCCAGCGAACGCTTGACCTGATTCTCGAAGCCCGAATAGGCGTGCACCACATACCAGTGCTTGCTCATGCCTTACCTCACTTGCCGAGCTTGAGTAACCACTCAAGAACGATCTTCTTGAGCACCAAATCGATAAAACCGAGCATCAAAGCCAAAATGACCACTACGACCAGAACCATCAATGTCGTTTTGACTGTCTCGTCACGCGTAGGCCAGACCACCTTGCGCATCTCGAACTGGGACTCGGCGAGGAAATTTCGCAAACGCCGCCCGAGACCCGTGAAATTGGCCAGCACCACTGCAATGGCGATCGATCCGAGCAGACCGCCAAGACGTACCAGCTGGGCGGCATCCGCATACCAGTAGAAGCCGAAGAGTCCGGCCGCCAATACCAGCACGGCCAGCACCAGCTTGGCGATATCGCCGGCACCCGACTTGCCTGATTGTTCAGCCTTTACGTTCATGCGCTACCTGGATGGCACGCCAGGAGGGAATCGAACCCCCAACCTGCGGTTTTGGAGACCGCTGCTCTGCCAATTGAGCTACTGGCGTATGGATGCAATTGTACTGCGTTGAAATGGCCAGAGCGGACCGCTTGCGCGGACCGCTCGGGCCTTGAGGAAATCGGACGTTCGAAAATTTCGCGACGCCCCTGAAACTGCCTTACTCGAAGATCTTGGCGACCACACCGGCGCCGACGGTGCGGCCACCCTCGCGAATCGCGAAACGCAGGCCATCGTCCATCGCGATCGGATGGATCAGCGTCACCACCATCTTCACGTTGTCACCCGGCATCACCATCTCCACGCCCTCCGGCAGCTCGCAAGCGCCGGTCAC
>NZ_JAQIBU010000032.1 GCF_027858935.1 Oleiagrimonas sp.
GAACACGTGTTGGTGGTCGGGCACTACGGCTGCAGTGGTGTCGGTGCAGTGCTGAAAAAACAGCGTCTTGGCCTGATCGACAACTGGCTGCGGCACGTGGAGGACGTGGCGCAGCAGCACATCCATGCGCTCGACGACAAGCTCTCCTTCGAACAACGGCATGCGCGGCTGTGCGAACTGAACGCCATCGAACAGGCCATGCACGTGTGCGCCACCACCATCGTGCAGGAGGCCTGGCAGCGCGGACAGGCGTTACGTGTACATGCCTGGGTGTACGGGCTTTCGGACGGGCGCATCAACGACCTGGGCCTGGATGTACACGAACTTGGGTCGATGCCGCAGTCCTATCGGCATGCGCTGGATACGCTGATCGGGAAATGGGAGCGTGAGGACGCGGGATAAGCCTGCGGACCCCAGCTGAACAGGCACATACCCACCCGATGGCAATGGCATTGCCGGCAACACCCACGATGCCGACTGAAGCCCAGACGAAGTGAACCGGCACGCAAACAGTATCGATCAGGACAGGCAAATTTCCAGCAAACCACGGATCAGGGACTGCACCTTGGCTGCACGTTCGGGAAGATACTCGAAGCGATCCTCATCCATGTAGTTGACCTGGGCCAGCTCCAGTTGCACGGCATCGATGCCTGCGTCCGGCGCGCCGTAATTGCGGGTGATATAGCCCCCTTTGAAGCGAGCGTCGAGTACATGGGTGTAGGTCTCTTGCGCCGCCAGCTCGGATGCAAGCCGTTCGCGCAGACGCGGCTGGCAACTTGCCCCTGCGTTGGTCCCGAGATTGAAATCAGGCAGACGCCCATCGAACAGCATCGGCACCTCGGCACGGATCGAGTGCCCTTCCCACAGCACCACGCGGCCATGCGCCGAACGCAGCCGATCCAGTTCCCCACGCAGGGCCTGGTGGTACGGCATCCAGTAGGTGTCCACGCGTGCGGCAATGGCTTCGGCATCCGGAGCACAGCCGTCACGGTAGATCGGTCGCCCGTCAAACATCACGGTCGGCACCAGTCCGGTCTCGCTGTGCCCCGGATACAGCGCGTGTCCATCGCAGGGACGGTTGAGATCAACCACGTAACGCGAATACCGCGGACGCAGGATGCTGGCGCCCAGCTCGCGAGCGAAGTCGTACAACCTGCCGACATGCCAGTCCGTGTCCGGCGAATGGCGCGCGTACTCGTGCATGCTCGCGGACAGGGCGCCGGGAATGGCGCTGCCATCGTGCGGCAGGCTGATCAGCAGCGGAGCGGTGCCAAGGGAAAGCGTGTAGGTCTGCATCAGCTTATTCTAGCGGTTCGGCCTCGAAACCCCTGTACCGACCGTCACTGCATCAACACCAGCTCCTCCGCCGAAGTCGGGTGAATCGCCACGGTGGCGTCGAAGTCCGACTTGCGTGCACCCATCTTTACCGCCACGGCAAACCCCTGCAGCATCTCGTCGCTGCCCGGACCGAACAGATGCACCCCAATCACGCGGTCGTCTTTGCCGCTGCAAACCAGTTTCATCAGCGACCTCTGCGGGTGATCCGACAACGCCGACTGCATGGGCGTGAAACACGCGCGATACACGCGCACGTTGTCACCATGGCGTTGGCGCGCCTGTGCCTCGGTGAGGCCGACCATGCCCAGAGGAGGATGCGCAAACACCACGCTTGGAATATTGGCGTACTCCAAATGCGCATCGTCCTGGCCGCCGAAAAGACGATCCGACAATTTTCGGCCCGCAGCAATGGCGACGGGGGTCAGTTCATCGCGACCGGTCACATCACCGATGGCATATACCCCCCGCACGCTGGTGTTCTGCCAGTCGTCGGTCTGCACATGCCCTTCGGCATCCAGCGACAGGGGTACGTTCTCCAGGCCGATGCATCTGCTGTTGGGCACGCGTCCGATGGCCCACAGCACGCGTTCGTACGGGGCGGCCATACTGTGCTCGATGCCGTCCAGCACCAGCCCGCCGTCCAGCTCACGCAGTCCCGGCACGAGGGCATGCAGGTGAACCCCGATGCCATCGGCACGCATCGAGTCAGCCAGCGCCTGACCCAGTTCTTCATCGTAATGGCTTAGCAACGTGGAGCGCGCGTACAGATCCACGCGTGCGCCCAACGCGTGCAGCACACCGGCCAGCTCGACGCCGATGTATCCGCCGCCAACCACCGCCACGCTGCGCGGGCAGCTGCGAAGGTCGAAAAAATCGTCCGACAGCATGCCCTTCTCGAACCCCGGCAAGGTCAGTCGCCGCGGTCGGCCACCGGTCGCGACCAGCACGTGCGGTGCCTCGAGCACACGGCCCTGCGCATCGACACGCCCGGGCTCGACCAGCTGCCCGCGCGCCGGGATCACCTCGATGCCCGATTCCTTCAAGCGCGTGCGGTAACTGTCTTGGATACGCTCGATGTAGTCCTGTCGGCGGGCGAGGAATCGCGACCAGTCCAGAACCCCGGACCGGATGTCGAAGCCGTACTCACGGGCGCGTTGCAGTTCGTGTGCGGTCTGGGCCGCATACCACATGGCTTTTTTAGGCACGCAGCCGAGGTTGACGCACGTGCCGCCGAGCGCATTCGGTTCCAGCAGGGCCACCCGCGCGCCATGCCGGGCCGCACGCAACGCCGAAGCCAGTCCGCCGGACCCGCCTCCGATCACGATATAGTCCAGTGCGCGCAAGGGCTGCGACAACTACAGGCCGAATCGACGCGGTGAAAACGCATCGATCCGGATGTCGCTGGCACCACCGCCGGCACCGCAGCACTCGGCCACGATCTCCGCCGTGGCTGCCGCCATGCTCATGCCGAGCATGCCGTGGGCGGTGGCGTACACCAGGTTCGACCAGCGCTTGCCGATACCGATGATCGGCAGCTGGTCCACGCTCATCGGCCGCCATCCCCACCACATTTCGCGCATCATCGGACCTGCTGGCTCTCGCAGGTAGCGGGCGGCAGCCCTCCGGATCGCGTTCAGCCGCACGTCGCGCAACTGGCTGTCATAGCCGGAGAACTCCAGCGTGCTGCCCAGACGGAATCCGGAGTCCCAACTGGTGACGCATACGCTGTCCTCGCGCAACATCAGTGGGCGCAGCGGCGCGCGTGGCGGGCGCGTCCAGGTCAGCGAATAGCCCTTGCCGGGCTGCATCGGCAAGCGCAAGCCGATCATGTGCGCAAGCTGTGGAGACCAGGCACCCAGCGCCATCACCAGCCGTTCCCCTGAATAGACCCCGCGATGAGTGCGCACGGCGTCGACGCGCTTGCCCTCGGTATGGAATTTTTCGATTCGGGCGCTCTCCTCGATGATGCCGCCCAGCTCACGGACCCGGCGAGCCAGCTCGTCGACAAAACGATCCGGACGCAGATGCGCATCCCCGGGATGGAAATAGCCACCCGACATGCCCGGCAAAAGAGCCGGCTCCATGGCTTGCACGGCAGCCCCATTCAGACGCTGCACCTCCAATCCGAGGCGCTCGAGCATCTCGGCATGCCACTCTGCTTCGCGAAATGATTGCGCATCGCGGTAGACGTACAAGCTGCCGTCGGCGGCGTATTCACAATCAAGCGGCTCCTCGCGCACCCATTGCGCGGTCAGCTGGGTTGATCGCTGCAGAAGCTGCATGCGCGCCTCGGCCGCGCGCTCGACCCGCGCCCATGAGGTGCGATGCGCCAGTTTCAGCAACCACAGGAGCCGGTTCAGATCCGGACGGGGGCTGATATACAAGGGAGCGTCACGGCGGAAGATCTGGCCCAGGGACTTGCGCAACATGCCCGGGACCAGCAACGGTATGGCGTGGCTGGGCGTCAGGGTGCCGCAATTGGCATGCGAGGCGCCGTTTCCGACCTTGCCCTGTTCGACCACGCGCACCGAAGCACCCGACTTGAGCAACTGCAAGGCCGTGGCCAGGCCGATGGCGCCACCGCCCAGAATCAGGACATCGCTTTTCCTGAAGGTCATGCCTGCATTCTACCCATGTCGTGCGTGAATCCTACTGCCTTGCCTATGACGAAGCCTGAAGCCGCAGACCCCGTGGGGTCAATCCGCGCTCGACAAGCTCGAACACGCCTTGCACCAGCAGCGCCAGCACCGCAGCCGGTATCGCGCCCTGGAGGATCAGGCCGATGTCGTCCAGGCGGATGCCTGTCAGGATCGGTTGCCCGTAACCACCGGCACCGATCAGCGCGCCCAGGGTCGCGGTACCCACATTGATCACTGCGGCGATCTTCACCCCGGCGAGAATCGAGCGCAGCGCCAACGGCAACTCGACGCGCCACAGGCGTACGTACGACGGCAGGCCCATCGCGGATGCCGATTCCAGCAGACCGGGCGCGATGCCGGTCAGACCGGCATGTGTGTTTCGCACCACCGGCAGAAGGCTGTAGAGAAACAGCGCCGCAATCGCCGGGGCCGCGCCGATCCCGAACAGCGGGATCATGAACACGAACATCGCCAGCGAGGGCACCGTCTGCAACACCCCCGTCAGAGCAATCACCCCCTGTCCCAGCCGCCGCCAGCGAGCCGCGAGAACCCCCAACGGCACCGCGATCAGCAATGCCAGGCCCAGCGATATGCCGACCAGCACAAGGTGCTCCAGGGTCCGTTGCCACAGGCGGTTCCAAAATCCCGGACCAGCAGCGGGCGGCGGCAGACCGAGGAAAGCGGCAGCCGTGGCCGTCTCGCTGCGACCGTCCAGTTTCACCTGCGCATTCATGCGCTGCATGGCGGCAAGCCGGATGCGTCCGGCCAACGACTGCAGCGCCTTGATCGCACCAGGAGCACGCTGGTCCAGATCCAGTCGATAAAGGAACACCGCGCGGTAATCTGGAAAATAATGCAGATCATCCTTCAGCAGGCGCAGGTGCTGACGCCGGACTTCGGCATCGGTGGTGTAGACATCGGTGACTGCGATGGCACCGCTGGCCAGCGCGCGATAGGCCAGATCGTGATCCATGCCGCGTACGGTCGTCTGCGGCAGGTCATAGGCCTGGCGCAGTCCTTTCCAGCCATCGCCCCGGTCCATGAACTCGTTGGAAAACCCGAAGCTGAGCCCGGGATGCTGGCGCAGGTCATCGATGGTTCGCACATGTAGTGCCTGCGCCCGCTTCATGCGCATGCCCAGGGCATAGCTGTCCTGGAAACCAAGTGAGTCGGTGATCCCCAGACCCAGCGGTTGCAGCCGCTTGCGCAACCCCGGGATGCCGATGTCGGCCGGTACGCCAGGCAACAGTTCCTGCACCAGCGTGCCGGTGTATTCCGGATAGGCATCGATTTCGCCCGTGCGCAGCGCCTTCCAGAGGATTCGCGTGCCGCCGAGGCTGCGCCGATGAACGGCCTCGATACCATGGGCGTTCAATGACAGACGCGCGACCTCGCCCAGCACCACCGACTCGGTAAATGCCTTCGATCCGATCCGCACCGGCAAGGCCTGGACAGTACTCGAAGCCAGCAGCAGGGCGACCAGCAGCACGCCTCTCATGCCCGCGTCTGCGGCAAAGAGCGCGCGCTATCGAGAAAGCGCCGCACGTGTGCATCAGCCGGCTGGCGCTGCAGCTGTTCGCAGGAGCCTTCCTGCAGCAACCGCCCCTCATGCATCAGTACCAGCCTTGGCGCCAGCCAGGCCGCCTCGGCCACGTCATGGGTCACCAGCACCACGGTCTTGTTCAAGCGCTCGAAAATTTCTCGCAACTCGTCCTGAAGGTCATGCCGCACGATCGGGTCAAGTGCACCGAGTGGCTCATCCAGCAACAGGGCCGGAGGATCGGGCATCAAAGCGCGCACCAGCGCCACGCGCTGGCGCTGGCCTCCCGAGAGCTCGAGGGGAAAACGCTGCAGAGCATGGCCGGGAAGGTGTGCAAGCCGAATCAGCTGCTCCACCCGTTCGGCGATACGACCCCGTTTCCAGCCCAGATAGCGGGGAAGCAAGGCAAGGTTGCCAGCCACCGTAAGGTGAGGAAACAGTCCACCCTCCTGGATCACGTATCCGATCTTGCGCCGTGCATGCAGCAAGTCCCTCTTGCCCAGGGGACGTCCCTCGAAACGGACTTCGCCGGCATCCGGTTGCACCAGCCCCACGAGCATGCGCAACACGGTCGACTTGCCGCTGCCGCTGCTGCCAATCAGGGCTGTGGTGGTGCCCTTGGCGAACCCCAGAGACAGGCCGTCCACCGCGGCCAGGGAGCCGAAACGCTTGTGCACGTCGCACAGCTCGAACACCGGCCCCGCATCGACGGCAGTCATGTGGTTTCCGGGCATGGTCGGCGATCCCCCCTGTCATGTCCTTCATGGTAATGCGGACTGCGCCTGCCTGCTGTGCGAATGCTCGCTGCACTGCAGCGTGACGCCCGTCACATTCATAGCATATGGCCGCCCTGGGTTTCTGGATCTACGGAGCCATTGGCATCATTCGTGCTAGGTCATGGGTACAGACAACGGAGCAATCCCATGTTCATCAGCAAACCTGAAATCTTGCTTGCACTGCGCTCAACCGAAAGCGGCTGGCTTGGTGTTCTGGCAGCGGTACTGGACGAAGCCAACCAGGACCCGCGTTTCGACTCGCGCCAGCGCGAAATCCTTGCCCAGATGCTGCAGCAGGACAGCATGGCATCGGAGATCGGCGTGGCGGCGCGCAAGTGCGCGACGCGCTTTGAATACGAGCTTGACCATGCATGCCGGAACACACTGGCAGAGCACATGCATACCGAATTGACCCAGACTGACACGCAGGGGCGGAAACTGACGTTGGTCGGCTAAACCGCCTGCTGATCACGTCACCAGCTAGCGAATGACATGAAGTCTTTCGCGCAAGACATTGATTTGATAACCTCGGAGCATCCGTTCCGGGGTTTTCTCATGTTTGCGGATCGTACCCGAACACGTTTTGTCTGCCACCTCGCAACCCAGCAGTCGCGCCGGTGGGCCGGACACCTGGTCTGCATGATGCTGATACTGACCCTGGCCGCCTGCGCCAGCGCCCCTTTGCGGCAGCCCCCGCAGCGCCAGGCCGAAGATGTGCTGTTTCATGCCATCGGACTGGTCGGCACCCCCTATCAATGGGGTGGCAACACGCCACAAAGTGGTTTCGACTGCAGCGGCCTGGTCGATTACGTGTTCAGCACCTCCGCCGGAGTGCAGTTGCCACGAACGTCGCGCGAAATGTCGCGCATGAACGCACCCAAGATCAGCAATACCCGCGACCTGGCGACCGGTGACCTGTTGTTCTTCCGTACCGAACACCATCGCATCAGTCACGTGGCCATCTACGTCGGCAAGGGGCGCTTCGTGCACGCGCCCAACAGCGGCGGTACCGTGCGTCTGGACAACCTCGACAATCCCTACTGGAGCCGGCACTTCGCCTTTGCGCGCCGCGTGCTCAACTGAACGTCCCTTCCTTGGTCCGGCTGCGCAGGACGGGCTTGATCGCAACCACGTCCGGCTCGCATATCCCTGGCGACTGTGCATCGGCCGGCTTTTCGCAGCACGCCTGACAGGTCCGCACAATCGTGCATTGCAGCAGGCGTGCGTTGTCATGAGCGATGCTTGTGTGTGCGACTCATACACGCCATAGTCAAAGCAAGTTGTGTCCAGCACCACGTCCACAGTCCTGCCTGTTGTGCAGTGTGCATTGACGGTGCCGGATACCCCGGTCAATCCATACGGGAGGAAACCATGGAACACACGGGCACCAAGGTGCAAAACAGCTCAGGCGAGGATCATCGCCTACGCCGGGACATCGGCATTATCGGTCTGCTTTTCACAGCGGTCGGTTCGATCATCGGCTCCGGCTGGCTTTTCGGCGCCCTGAACGCGGCAGAAACTGCCGGACCGGCATCCATCCTGGCCTGGGCCATCGGCGCCGTGATGATCATCTTCATCGGCCTGTGCTACGCCGAACTGGGCACGATGTTCCCTGTCTCCGGGGGCGTGGTCCGGTTTCCGCATTTTGCCTTCGGCTCCTTTGCCAGTTACACGCTGGGCTGGATCACCTGGCTGGCCGTAGCCTCGACCACCTCGATCGAGGTGCTCGCGGCACTGCAATACTCGACCAACTATCTGCCCTGGCTGCAGCAGCTCAAGGATGGCGTGCCGGTGCTCACCGTGCCCGGCTTCGTGGTCGCGGTCGCCCTGCTGGGCCTGTTCAGCCTGATCAACGTGATCGGCATCCGCTGGTTCGCCCGACTCAACAACGCGCTGGTGTGGTGGAAGCTGTTCATCATCGTGCTGGTGATCGTGATGTTCCTGGTCACGGCATTCAATGGTGCCAACTTCAGCCACGCCACGGCAGGCGGTTTCATGCCCTACGGCTGGCCGGGCGTGTTCTCGTCCATCGCCACCGCCGGCATCGTGTTCTCCTACCTGGGCTTTCGCCAGGGCGTGGAACTGGCCGGGGAAACCCGCAATCCGCAGCGCAACGTGCCGATTGCCATCATCGGCTCGGTCCTGATCACCGGTGTGATCTATGTCGCCCTGCAGATCGCCTTCATCGGCTCCCTGCCCGATGGCGCACTCGTTCACGGCTGGGCCCATATCGGCACCAGCTTCACCGGCGGCCTGGACCACATCGCTGCCACCTACGGCCCACTGGCGGCGATCGCCACGGTGATGGGCCTGACCTGGCTGGCCGTGCTGCTTTACATCGACGCCTTCATCTCCCCGGCCGACACCGGCCTGATCTACACCACGGTGACCGCACGCATCTCCTACGCCATGGGCCGCAACGGCAATGCGCCGTCGGCGCTGGCCAAGGTCAACAAGCATGGCGTGCCCTGGGTCAGCGTGATCGTGACCTTTGTCGCCGGCGTGGTCTTCCTGCTGCCCTTCCCGGGATGGCAGAAACTGGTGGGCTTCGTCACCTCGGCCACCGTGCTTTCGTTCGGGTCCGGCCCGTTGGCGCTGGTCGCGATGCGCCGCCAGCTTCCCGACCAGAAACGTCCGTTCCGTCTGCCGGTAGTGCATCTGCTGGCCTACCTCGGCTTTCTGTCCTCCAATCTGATCGTGTACTGGTCGGGCTGGGACATCGTCTGGAAACTCATGATCGCCGTGCTGATTGGCTATGTGGTCCTGATCATCCACGAACTGCGCAATTCCGAAACCACGCCGAACCTCGAACTGCGCTCCGGGTTCTGGGTACCGCTGTGGCTGGCCGGACTCACACTGATCAGCTGGCTGGGCGAATATCCGGCCCTGGACAAGCATGCCGGCAACACGGGAGCCCTCGGTTTCGGCTGGGCCACGCTGACCGTAGCGTTGTTCTCGGTACTGATCATGTGGGTCGCCATCCACATGCGCTTGCCTCCCGAACGCACCATCGAACATCTGAACGAGCCTGCACCTGAACAAACATCCGCGTTGAGCGAACCCAGTCCCTGACGATCCGGGTCCGGCGGTATCATCCGCCGGACCATTGGTTCCAACACCTGCTCTGGAGTATCACCCCATGCTGGCCCTGCTTCCCGCGCTGGTCATCGCGCTTACCGTGATTCTTCTGTTTGTCACTTCATACGCCGTCGGCCGCGCTCGCGGCCTGTACAAGATCAAGGCGCCCGCGATGACGGGCCACCCGATTTTCGAGCGTGCCTGGCGCGTTCAGATGAACACGCTGGAGGCCACGCTCATGTTCCTGCCTTCGCTGTGGCTTGCCGCCCACTTCTCAAGCGCGGCACTGGCCGGCTTCGTGGGCCTTGTGTGGGTCGCCGCGCGTAGCTGGTATGGCGTCGCCTACATCCGCAATCCGTCGCTGCGCGGCCTGCCTTTCATGATCGGAAGCCTGTGCATGGCCATACTTCTGGCCTCCGGCCTGATCGGCCTGATCCAGGGCATGTGGGCGGTCCTCTGAGCTCGTGACGCGTACGGATACATCCATTCGCAAGAACCAGAGCATGGACAGCGACTTGAACGGCCACGAGGAGCAGTCATCAACCGCCCCAAGCCTTTGGGCGGCAGGCAGTGCCCTGCTTGTCTATTTCATGATCCAGCTCGCGGTGGGTCTGATGATGGCGCTCGGGCTGTTGCTGTTCGCTGTGCTGTCCGGGAAAGACCATCCGACCGCCTTACTCGGTACCTCCAGCTTCAAATCACACGTGTTCTTGCTCGCGGTGCCCCTGTCCTGCGGCCTGTCGATCCTTTTGTACCGCTACTGGTTCAACCGCGCCTGGAAAGGCGTCGGCTTCACCGGACTGGGCATTCAGCCCCTTGCGCCGGGACGGGTCGGGCTGCACGTCCTGCTTGGCATGGGCGTGTCGATCATGGGGGGCGCTTTGGCTGCGATGCTGAGCCACGGCAAGAGCGTGCCCGAGGATATCGTGCAGATCCTGCTGCACTCTTCATTTGCGGTCCGGGTCGGGATCGCGCTCGCCGCCGTGCTGATCGTCCCGGTGGCGGAGGAAATCCTGTTTCGCGGCATTCTCCTGTCCGCCCTGCTCAGGCATGCCTCGCTGAGCGTGGCGGTCGGGTTGGACGCAACGCTGTTTGCCCTCGTCCACCTGCCCGACCTGGGCTGGAAACCCCAGGGCCTGCTGCCGCTGGCGCTGGTCGGCGGGGTGTGCTGCTGGCGACGCATACGGACCGGTTCGATCTACAGCGCCATCGCCGTCCACGCGGGCTTCAATCTATTGGCGGTGCTGGTGTTTTTCCTGCACTGAACCAGCCAGGCAGCGCGCCACGGCACGAACACCGATCGAAGCGTCCAGGCCGGGCACCGATGCAGCGCCGTGCTCAGCCAACGAGGACTTCCAGGGCCGTGGCTCTGGCGGCCAGTTCCGGGCCCAGGTAGCCATGCGACCCGCATGCAGTCAGTCCGGCTTCGGCGAAAGCACGCCGATACCAGGCCGCGCTGCGGGCGACGAAATTGTCCCGGTCACCCTCGATCGCATCCCCTGAAACATAGACCTCGATGAAAGCCATGCCGCGCAACAGTTCGGAGAATCCGGACAGGCCGCGACGGATTTCCGCCGGTTTCATGTAATGCAGCACATCGGCGCAAACGATCAGGTCGAACGGTTCCTCGAAACGCAGTTCCGCGAGTTGCCCGAACGTGGCCAGGCCGATACGACGGCTGCGGCCGTATCGCTGCACCACATACGCACTCGGATCCAGGCCGCGATAATCGATGTCCGGACGCAACCGGCGAAGCGCAGCACGCCAGGGCGCTTCACCGCATCCAACGTCGAGCACGTTGCGCACCGGCCGGCCGAGGTAGAACTCGGCCTGCGCCACCGCCAGCGCCACCTTGCGCCGGAGTATTGCCGGCGTCACCGCCATGTGGCGGGGGTCGCGGTACCACTTGTCGTAATAGGCTCGGTCGTAACGCTTGTCGGCCATTGCAGGTTGCTCATCACACTGGACATGGGCGACAAGGCTACCGGAAACCGGTTCGCAAGCGGCCCCGTCGCAGTCAACCAACTTCCCGGTGGCACGTTCTAGAGGACGTCATCCTGTCCGGAACGTGCCCATGGACCACCCGATCCCGACCTTGCAGCGACGCTTCGTTGCCGTCCTGGTCCTGTTCGCATGCCTGGGGCTGTCTGCGCAGGCACCAGCACCCGCAAGGGATGCTGCGCCGCCGCGCACCGGCGACATCGCCTGGCTGGACCGGATCACCTTCGGCGCTGACACGGCCGCGCTGCAGCGTCTGCAAAACCTGGGTCGCAAACGCTTTCTGGAACAGCAACTGACCGCCAGCGCGGGCCCCTTGCCGGATCAGGTAAAGCTTCAGATTGATCAACTGGGTGCCGAGTCGGTCAATGCAAGCGGGCGCATCGGGGAGTTGATGCGACTGCGCAAGCAGATCAAGGCATCGCAGGATCCGAAGCAGAAACTCGCGCTGCGCAAGCAGTTGCGCCAGCGTGGACATGCCCTCGCCGCCGCAGCCGCGCAAGCGCAAATCTTGCGCGCGATCTACAGCCCGAACCAGCTGCGCGAGCAGATGGTGTGGTTCTGGTCCAACCACTTCAGCGTGTTCCAGCGCAAGTCGGCGGTGGCCTGGTTCATCCCCGATTACATCGATCATGCCATCCGCCCGCACGCGCTGGGGCATTTCCGTGACCTGGTCATGGCCACACTGAAAAGCCCGGCGATGCTGCTGTACCTGGACAATATCCGCAACGTGCGCGGAAAGAACAATGAGAACTACGCACGCGAACTGATGGAACTGCACGTGCTCGGCGTGCACGCCGGCTACACCCAGCAGGACGTGCAGGCGATGATGCACATCCTCAGTGGTGCCGGCATCACGCCGCTCGCAAGACGGCTGCGCTTTGCTGGCGACGCTCCGGGGTTCGTGCATGACGGCGCGTTCCTGTTCAACCCGCGCCGCCACGACGAGGGCACCCAGGTCCTGCTGGGCAAGCGTATCGACGCGCACGGCTACCGGCAGATCGAGCAGGCGGTGGACTGGATCACCCGGCAGCCGGCCTGCGCACGCTTCGTCTCCGGCGAAATGGCCCGCTACTTCGTCAGTGACCACCCACCGCAAGCGCTCATTGACCGCATGGCGGCGACCTTCCAGCGCACCAACGGGGATATTGCCGCGGTGTTGCGCACCCTGTTCACCTCGCCCGAACTGCTCACCAGTGGCGACAAGTACAAGGATCCGATGCAGTTCACCGTTTCGGCCATGCGCCTGACCTATGACGGTCGCCCGATTCCGGATGCGCGTCGCCTGGTGCAGGCCCTGCAGCTCATGGGTGAGCCGCTGTACGGGCGTATCACACCGGATGGCTGGTCGCTGTCCGGCAGTGACTGGCACAGTTCGGGGCAGATGACCCAGCGTTTCCAGATCGCACGCCTGATCGGCACCGGGTTGGCCACGCTGCCACCCAAAGCCGACCGCGAGCAACGACGCGACGCTGTTGCCCAGGATATCGCCGGCAGTACCGTCTACCGCGTGGCCATCGCGCCGTACCTGTCCGCCAACACCCGTTCGGTACTGTCCTCCGCGCGCGACCCGCGCCTGTGGAACAGCTACCTGCTCGCTTCCCCCCAATTCAACCAACGCTGAGGACATCCCATGCATCGCCGCACTTTCCTCAAGGCACTGGCCACCCTGCCCGCACTGGCCTCGGTCAGCGGACGCCTGTTCGCAGCACCCGTCGGCACGCCGTACTTTCTGCTGGTATTCCTGCGCGGCGGCTACGACTGCAACCACCTGCTGGTGCCTTACGCGAGCGACTTCTACTACCAGGCACGCCCCACGCTGGCCCTGCCGCGCCCAAGCGACAATGCCGACGCCAGTCTGCGCCTGGACGATCACTGGGCGCTGGCGCCGTCGCTGCGTGAGCACTATGCACCGATGTACCGCAAGCGTCAGTTGGCCTTCGTGCCGTTTGCCGGCACCGGCGATCTCTCGCGCAGCCATTTCGAAACCCAGGACCACATCGAGCGCGGCTTCGGTACCGGGGCGGGACATGATCAGCGTTCCGGCTTCATGGCGCGCCTGGCCGGCGTGCTCGATGAACGCGGGCAGGCCATCGCCTTCACCCGATCGCTGCCGCTGAGCTTTGAAGGCGGTGGCGACATTCCCAACCTGGCCCTGAGCCGCGGAATGCGCGCCGGTTTCAACAAGGGGCAATCCGCGGCGCTTGAACGAATGTACGCGGACACCTCGCTGGCCGACACCGTGCGCGAGGGCATGGACCTGCGCCGTCAGGCCGCCAGCGACCTGCAGCAGGAAATGCAGCGCGCCGGTCGCGGCGCGATCGATCCCAACGGATTCGCCGGCCAGACCCGACGTATCGCCACGCTGATGCGCGACCGCTTCCGGCTCGGTTTCGTCGATGTCGGCGGCTGGGACACGCATGTTGGCCAGGGAGGCGCGGACGGTGCGCTGGCACGTCGGTTGAACTACCTGTCCAGTGGCCTTGCGGCCTTCGCTGAATCCATGGGGCCGGACTGGAACCGTACCGTGGTCGCGGTGGTGTCCGAGTTCGGTCGTACCTTCCGCGAAAACGGCAACGGCGGCACCGACCACGGCCACGGCACGGTCTACACCTTTCTCGGCGGCGCCGTGCGTGGCGGACGCATACTCGGAAACCAGCTCGACGTGGTGCGCGCAAATCTGCTTCAGGATCGCGACTACCGGGTCCTCAACAACGACCGCGAAGTCCTCGGTGGCCTGTTCGCGCGCCTGTGGGGGCTTTCCCGCAGCCAGACACAAACGATCTTCCCGGACGCGGCCCCGCGCGATCTGGGACTGGTCTGAACCTGATCAGAGCTTGTGGTCGCGGCCCCGCACCAGCAGATTCTTGGCCACCTGCCCGTGCAAGCTGCCGATCCCGCGCACCAGATGCAGCACCACGAACAAAAGCAGTACGCCGACCAGGCTGACTGCAGGTACCGACCACCACTGCCACGCATGCGGCGGCCAGACATGGCCGTCCACGTAGACATTGCTCATTTGTGCTTGCGGCAGGAACAGCGCAACCCACGGCGCCACTGCCAGCGAGAGTGACGTGGCGATACCGGTCACCACGAT
>NZ_JAQIBU010000258.1 GCF_027858935.1 Oleiagrimonas sp.
GCGACCGGGCCGAACGCCTCCTCGCAGCTGATTTTGGCGTCGTGCGGGACATTTTCCAGCACGGTGGCATCGAGCATGCTGCCCTTGCGCTTGCCGCCGCACAGCACCGTGGCGCCGGCATCCTTGGCCTCCTTGATCCAGTCATGCAGGCGCTCGGCGGCGTCCTCGGTGATCATGGGGCCGAGGAAGGTGTCCTTGTTCTTCGGGTCGCCAGCCTTCAGTGTCTTGGTCTTGGCGACGAATTTCTTCGCAAGCTTGTCGTACAGCGATTCGTGCACGTAGATCCGCTGCACGCCGATGCAGCTTTGGCCGGACTGGTAGAAGGAGCCGAAGATCAGCCGGTCGACCACGAAGTCCAGGCGATCGCCCTGGTCCTCGTCGACCACGCAGGCCGCGTTGCCGCCCAGCTCCAGCACCACCTTCTTGCGGCCGGCCCTGGACTTGAGGTCCCAGCCGATCTGGCCGCCGGTGAACGACAGCAACTTCAGGCGCTGGTCCTCCACGAACGGCGCGGCCCGGTCGCCTGTGACCGGGAGGACCGAGAACGCGCCCTTGGGCAGGTCGGTCTCGGCCAGCACTTCACCGATGATCAGCGCGCCGATCGGGGTCTTCTCGGAGGGCTTGAGCACGAATGGGCAGCCGGCGGCGATGGCCGGCGCGACCTTGTGCGCGACCAGGTTGAGCGGAAAGTTGAACGGCGTGATCAGCGAACAGGCGCCCAGTGGCACGCGCTTGGTGAAACCGCGGTAGCCCTTGGCACGCTCGGAGATTTCCAGGTTCAGCACTTCACCACCAATCTGTGGTGCCAGTTCGGCGGCGATGCGGAAGGTGTCGATCAGGCGCGTGACCTCGCCCTTGGCGTCGTTGATCGGCTTGCCGGCCTCCACGCACAACGCCTTGGCCAACTCGTCGCTGCGCTCGGTCATGCGTTTCACGCAGTGATTGAGCACGGCCTGGCGCTGATAGGGCTTGAACTCGCGCATCGGGCCCTCGGCCTTCACGGCCGCGGCGATGGCTTTCTCGATGGCCTTGTCGTCGGGCATCGCCACGCGCGTGGCGACCTTGCCGGAATATTTGTCGAGGACCTCGAGATCCTCGTTCGGCTGCATGGCCTTGTTGGCCAGATAGTAGGGGTAGCGCTTTTGCATGCTGTCCTCCTTGGGGATGTGAAACAAGCAATGGTTCGGGGGAGCGAGCCTGGGTGCGGTGGCGTATTCGATTCATGCAACGGGCCGCACGCGGTTCACGGGCACTCTCCTGGATTTATGGGTTCAGGGGACGCAGGCCAGACCGACCGAAGCGATGCCCAACGCATGGCTGCATGCGAGCGTTCATGCCGGGATTCGCCTGGCTCGTCCAGATCTACGCCGTCCCTGTCTTGAGTTGCGCGGAACGCTTCTTGATTTCCTCATCGAGGACTTCGTGGTTGACCGAGTAGTCGATCGCCAGATCAATCACGTGCACACCGCCGGCGGCGAAGGCACGCTCCATCGTGGGGACGAATTCGTCGGCGCTGGCGGGGCGGTGACCGATGGCGCCGTGAGCTTCGGCAAAGGCCACGAAATCGGGATTGCCGAAATCCATGCCGTAGTCCTGGAAGCCCATGTCGGCCTGTTTCCAGCGGATCATGCCGAAACCGTTGTCCTGCAGGATCAGGATCACCAGATCCATCTTCAGGCGTACCGCGGTCTCCAGTTCCTGCGCGTTCATCATGAAACCGCCATCGCCGCAGATGGCCATGACCTTGCAGCCCGGGTGCACCAGCTTGGCACCCATGGCCGAGGGCAGGCCGGCGCCCATCGAGGCCAGCGCGTTGTCCAGCAGGATGGTGTTGGACTGGCGCGCCCGGTAGTAGCGGGCGAACCAGATCTTGTACATGCCGTTATCCAGACAGATGATGCCGTCGTCGGGCATCACCTTGCGCACATCGTCGACGATGCGCACCGGATGCATCGGGAAGCGTTCGTCGTCGGCGTGTTCGGCCAGTTGCGTCTTGAAGGCCTTGCGCACGGTATCGAAAAACTGGAAGTCCCAGTGCTTTTGTGGCTCCAGGGCATCGGTCAGTCGCTCGATGGTGTGCGCGATGTCACCCACCACCTCGATCTGCGGGAAATAGACCATGTCCACTTCGGCCGAGGAGAAATTGATGTGGATCACGGTGCGCTTGCCCTTGCGCATGAAGAAGGGCGGTTTCTCGACCACGTCGTGGCCGACGTTGATGATGGTGTCCGCCGCGTCGATCGCGCGGTGCACGAAGTCGCCGTCGGACAGCGCCGCGTTGCCCAGCCACAACGGATGCTCCTCGTCGATCACGCCTTTGCCCATCTGGGTGGTGAAGAAGGGGATGGCAAGTTTGTCGATCATCGCGCGCAGGCCCTTGGCGGTGCGCTGGCGGTTGGCGCCGGCACCGATCATCAGGATCGGATGGCGCGAGCTGGAGATGGCTTCGGCAGCCTGCACCAGTGCAGCTTCGTCGGCGGAAGGACGCCGCGCATACTCGGTCGGCAACAGTACCGGATCGTCGACGTCGTCGCGCGCGATGTCTTCGGGCAGCTCCAGGTGCACGGCACCGGGACGCTCTTCCTCGGCCTGGCGGAAGGCCTCGCGTATACGCGCCGGGATGGTCTGTCCGGATACGATCTGGCGGGTGTACTTGGTCAGCGGCTGCATCATGTCGACCACGTCGACCAACTGGAACATGCCCTGCTTGTGCAGGCGGATGGGCTTCTGTCCGGTGATCATCAGCATCGGCATGGCGCCGAGCTGCGCATAGGCCGCGGCGGTGACCAGGTTGGTCGCGCCGGGGCCGAGTGTGGACATGGCCACGCCGGCCTTGCCGGTCAGGCGGCCCCAGGTCGCGGCGATGAAACCGGCGGCCTGCTCGTGGCGTGTGACCACCAGGCGGATGGACGAATTGCGAAGCGACTCGACGACGTCGAGGTTCTCCTCGCCGGGAACGCCAAAGATGCACTGGACGCCTTCAGCTTCCAGCGCCTTCACGAACAGATCGGATGCTTTCACGCACGCTCCTTCCGGGTTGGACCGGTTGGCGGCGTCCGGCCCGGTCGTGCCGGGCGCCGGTTTACTTGGGGATGTGCCTCAAATGCAATGTCCCGTCACTGAGGCGAGCTTCAAGTATGGCATCCGGCACCACACCCTGCACTGAACGCACGGTTCGTCCCTGATCATCGAACATGATTGCGTAGCCTCGATCGAGGGTGGCCAACGGGCTGACTCCATGCAGTGCACGACGCAATTCCGCGGTGCGGCGTTGCTTGCGCTCGAGTTGTAGCGAGATGGCGGCCTCAAGACGACGCTGGCGGTCCTCAAGCGTGTGCCCGAGAGCATCCACGCGGGCACGTGGATGCTCGGCCAGCAGACGCAGACGGGCCTGGTGCATTGCGCCGTCGGCCTCGCGCAGCACGTTCTGCGCCACGTGCGTCAGACGGGTGCGCAGCGCGGCCAGGCGATCGGACCCCTGTAATAGGCGCGCGCGCGGATGTTGAGCCTGCAGTCGGCTCAGGATGTGGTCCAGTCGCTGCACCGCGGTTTCCAAGGTGCGCGTGGCGCGCGTGCGCAGGTGTTCGCGATGGCGGGCCAGTTGCCGCAACAGGTCGCTGCGTTCGGGAACCAGCAACTCCGCAGCCGCCGAGGGCGTTGCCGCGCGCAGGTCGGCGACGAAGTCCGAAATGCTGAAATCAACCTCATGTCCGACCGCGGATACCACCGGAACCGCGCTGGCATGGATGGCGCGTGCCACGGCCTCGTCATTGAAGGCCCAAAGATCTTCCAGTGAACCGCCGCCCCGGGTCAGCAGCAGCACATCGTAGCGGCCGCTGGCCGAAGCCTTGCCCAGCATGGCGACGATGGCGGGGGGCGCTTCCTTGCCCTGGACGGGCACGGGCAGGACATCCACGCAGGCCAGCGGAAAGCGTCGCTGCATCACGCTCAGCACGTCGCGGATGGCAGCGCCGCTGGCCGAAGTGATGACGCCGATGCGGCGCGGAAAACGGGGCAGGGCGCGTTTGCGCGCCGTGGCGAAAAGGCCTTCGGCCTCCAGCCGCGCCTTGAGTTCCTCGAAGGCGCGGCGCAGGGCGCCTTCACCGGCCTCCTCCATGTGCTCAACGATCAGCTGGTAGTCACCGCGCGGTGCATAAAGACCCACGCGGGCGCGGAGCAGGACGTGCATACCGGCTTCCGGGCGGAACTTCAGCCAGGTGCTCTTGGGTTTGAACATGGCGCAACGGATCTGCGCCTGGGCGTCCTTGAGCGTGAAGTACAGGTGTCCGGAAGCCGGTCGCGCCACGTTCGACAACTCGCCCTCGATCCAGACTTGCGGCAGCGCATCTTCCAGCAGGTCGCGCACCATCTGGTTCAACGCCGAAGGGGTGAGAATTTCAGCTGGGGATCCGGGGCGTTCGGATGCGGGCATGATCAATCGGCGATTATGGAGACGGCTTTTCAAGGTATCACGAGGCGTCATGCCGATCGGCATCTTCAGCCGCTTTGGTGCGTTCACGCAGCTTCCACCAGCGGACGGCAAGACCAAGACCCAGCCAGAGCAGGATGATGGCCAGTGGCCAGCCCAGAATGGCCGGCCAGAACAGGCTCGATACGCCGATCGTCAGCAAGGCCAGGGCGCCGACGCCCAGCGGGCCGCGTTCGGCGCTGCCCAGTACGCGGCGCTCGGTCAGTGCTGCGCCGACGGTATTGGCCAGGCGCAGGCTTGCGGCCGCCGCGCGACTTGAGCTTCCGCCCGGTCGCCGTGGACGCGGTGGCCGCTCGCTGTGTTCCCCGACACGCTGGCCGCGACGCCGGCGGCGCGGGGCCAGCACGATCTCGGTGGCCTTTGTCAGGTCCTGCTCGTACTGCTCCTCCATGCGTTGGGCAAAGTCGACGTCCTCGACCGCAAGGTCGATCTCGCAATTGCCCATCCAGCTGGCAATGTTGAGATTGGATGAACCGACCCGCGCCCACTGGCCGTCGGCCACGGCAGTCTTGGCGTGCAGCATCGAACCATTCCACTCGAACACGCGCACACCGGCCTGCAACAGGGGCCGGTAGCCGGCCCGGGAGAAGCCGGCGACCATGGGGATGTCGCTGGAGCCGGGCACCAGCAGGCGCACGTCCACGCCGTCGCGCGCGGCAGCAGCCAGTTGCTGGATATAGGGTGAAAGCCCGACGAAATAGGCGTCCGTGAGCCACAGTGTCCGTTTCGCCATGCCCGCGATGGTCTGGTCAAGACGATAGACTCCGGTGGTGGCGGGTCGCGTGGCGATCACGCGCACCGGTGTCGGGCCGGCGTCCGCGATCGCATCCTGGCTCGTGAGGAGATCTTCAGGCAGCCGATCGCCAAGGCTGGCCCAATTGTCGGCAAAGGCGCGCTGCATGGCCGCCAGGGCCGGGCCTTGCACGGCCACTCCGGTATCGCGCCAGGGCGGCACATTGCGCTGCGGGTCGCCCAGCCACTTCGCGCTCACGCATACGCCGGACAGGTAAGCGATCTCGGTGTCGATGCACAGCAGCTTGCGATGGTCCCGGCTGAGTATGGCCAGCGGGCGGGTCAGCTGCGGCGTGGCATAGACCCGCACCTTACCGCCGGCTTCCAGAAGCGGTGCCCAGAAGGACCGGCCGGACTGGCCGATACAGCCGAGCCAGTCACGGATCAGGTACACGGCCACGCCAGCCCGGGCCCGCTCGACCAGGGCATCACGCAGGGCGTGACCGATCGCGTCGTCGCGAAAGATGTAGTTCTCGACCAGGATCACGCGACGGGCCGAGCGGATGGATGCAGTCCAGGCCTCGAAATGCGCGGAGGCGTCGATCAGAAGGCGGACCTGATTGCCTTCGATCCGCTCGGCGCCAGCGGCGCGACTGAAGGCACGT
This sequence comes from Oleiagrimonas sp., assembly GCF_027858935.1. Lineage (GTDB taxonomy): Bacteria > Pseudomonadota > Gammaproteobacteria > Xanthomonadales > Rhodanobacteraceae > Oleiagrimonas. The sequence continues at coordinate 5,887 of NZ_JAQIBU010000258.1, forward strand.
TCGGCCATGTCGTGAAGCGGATTTGGGGATTCGTCATGCATCGATGGCATGTGCGCAGTGTACTCGCGCATCCGCCACGGACACATCCTTCCGCATCTGCCATGATGCGTCCGTCCGGAGGAAAGTTGCCGCCATGACGAAGCCCGAAATGGTCGCCGCCATCGAAGCCTGCGTGGACCAGATACTTCAACGTTGCGGTCCCGTATTGCGCGTAGCCGCGCCGCTTGGCCTGGGCAAGCCCGTCGCCTTGCTCAACGCACTCTATGATCGCGTACGCAAGGACAGCAGCTTGCACTTGACGTTGTATACAGCACTTTCGCTGCAGCAACCGACGGCATCTCCCGGTCTGGAGGCACGCTTCCTGGAACCGTTTCTGAAACGTCACTACGGCCAGGGATTCATCGACCTGGCCTATGCCGTGGACATGCGTCGCGGCCGCCTGCCCGACAATGTCCAAGTGCATGAGTTCTATCTGCAGTCCGGGGTCTTTCTGCACACCGATGAGGTGCAGCGGAGCTACATCAGCCAGAACTACACGCACGTCGCACGCGATCTTGTGAAGTGCGACATCAACCTGGTGCTGCAACAGGTCGCCGTGCGCGGAGATGGCGAGGCCATGCGAGTGAGTCTCGGAAGCAACCCCGACGTGACTCTGGACTTGTTCGACCGCATGGTCGCGGCCGGACGTCCCGGTCCACTTTGGGTTGCCGTGGTGCATCCGGACATGCCCTTCATGGGCGGCGGGGCCGAGGTTGCAGCAAGCCTGTTCGACCTGATGCTGCGTGAGCAGCATCCGCCACCTGAGCTGTTCGCGCTGCCTCGCGAAGCTGTCGACCCCATCGAGTACGCCATCGGCCTCCATGCCAGTGCGCTGGTGCGTGATGGCGGCACCCTGCAGATCGGCATCGGCGCATTGTCCGATGCCCTGGTCAAGAGCCTCATGCTGCGTCAGCGGGAGAACGAACGCTACCGCGCCATGCTTGCTGCGCTGGACACTGAGGCCCATACACACGTCCTGGCCGACGAACTGGGTGGACTCGAACCTCTGCGCACTGGTCTGTACGGCGCCAGCGAGATGGTCATGGACGGCTTCATGCATCTGCGCCGCGCAGGGATTCTCACGCGCCTGGCCTATGATGACCTGGCCTTGGAGAGGGCGTTGGCCGAGGGGCGGATTGCTTCTCCCCTCGGCGCGGATGCCGCGGACGCCCTGCACGCGGCTGGATGTCTGCCTGACCATGTCACGGCCAGGGACGTAGCCCGTCTTCAGCGCTTTGGCATACTGCCCGAATCGGCCCGCATGCAGGGTGATGGACTGGTGCTGGAGAAGGGCGGGCGTCTGCCTCTGGACCTTGAGGCGGCTTCGCACCGTGCTTCCTGGAACGTGGTGCTGGAAAACCGCACCCTGCGCGACGGGCGATACCTGCGCGGGGCATTTTTCCTGGGATCAAAGGATCTCTACCAGTGGCTGCGTACACTGGAAGGCGAGGACTGGCAGGGCCTGGACATGACCCGCGTCTCCGATGTCAACCAGCTCTATGGCGGTCGCGAGATGCTGGATGCCTTGCAGCGACGCGATGCGCGCTTCTTCAACATCTGCATGATGGCCACTCCGCTGGGCGCGATCGTGTCGGACGCGCTGGCCGATGGACGCGTGGTCAGCGGCGTAGGTGGGCAGTACAACTTCGTTGCGATGGCACACGCGCTGGAGGGAGGGCGTTCGATACTGATGCTGCCATCGACCCGTCTAGCGCATGGCCGATTGCAATCCAACATCCGCTGGAACTACGGGCACACCACCATCCCCCGGCACCTGCGCGACATCGTCATCACCGAGTACGGCATCGCCGACATGCGCGGGCGTTCGGACGAGGAGTGCGTGCGAGCGATGTTGGCCATTGCCGATGCGCGCTTCATCAATGGATTGGTCACGGCGGCACGTGCGGCCGGCAAGTTGCCGGATGATTTCAGCGTGCCTGCGGCCTGGCGCACGAACACGCCTGGCCGTCTTCGTGATGCATTGCGTCCATTCCATGCCGACGGATTGCTGCCCGCATTTCCATTGGGCAGCGATTTCACGCCGGTCGAGGAGCGCCTGTTGCCTGCGCTGAAGTGGCTGCGCGGGAACAGCGAGGGCTGGCGCAACCGGGCCCGATTGCTGATGACTGCTCTGGCCCCGGGGCCGATTGTCGAAGGGGAAACACAAGCCCTGGAGCGAATGCAGCTGGAGAAGGTGTCCGGATTCGGCGAGTGGCTGCAACGGCGACTGCTTCGCGCTGCGTTGCGCCGCAATCGCTCGATGTGAATGGCGCAGGTTGGGGTGAGTGCAGCATCCCCGGTCATTCCCGGAGGGTTGGGTTTGGTTGCGTTCCCCCCAAACTGCGTATCGACGCATCAGTTATCCTTGGCCTGTTGACCCCCGCTCCCAGAGAACCTTGATATTCGCCATGTCCGCCGTTACCGATCAAACGTCCGATACCCTTCCCTGCAACGCCGAACCCGAGCCGCGCCGCCACAGCGTCGCCGTGCACATCGGGAATGTCCATGTTGGCGGCGGCGCCCCGGTCGTGGTGCAGTCGATGACCAATACCGACACCGCCGACGTTGCATCGACCACCAAGCAGGTGGCCGAACTTGCTCGAGCCGGGTCCGAGTTGGTGCGAATCACCGTCAACAATCCCGAATCCGCGGCGGCAGTCCCCAGGATCCGCGAGCGGCTGGACATGATGGGCGTGTCGGTGCCGCTGATCGGTGACTTCCACTACAACGGCCACCAGTTGTTGGAGTCCGAGCCGGGCTGTGCCGAGGCGCTGGCCAAGTACCGTATCAATCCCGGCAATGTGGGCTTTGGCAAAAAGAGGGACAGTCAGTTCGCCGCCATCATCGAAAAGGCACTGGAATACGACAAACCCGTGCGCATCGGCGCCAACTGGGGGTCCCTGGACCAGAGCCTGGTCACGGCGCTGATGGATGAGAACCACGCACGAAGTCGCCCCTGGGATGCCGCGCATGTGGCGCGCGAGGCCCTGATCCGCTCGGCACTGGATTCGGCCGCTCGGGCCGAAGAACTCGGTCTTGCGCGCGATCGCATCATCCTCTCCTGCAAGGTGTCCGGCGTGCAGGAGCTGATCGCGGTCTATCGCGATCTGGGGGCTCGCTGCGACTACGCGTTGCACCTGGGACTGACTGAGGCCGGCATGGGTTCCAAGGGCATCGTCGCTTCCAGCGCAGCCCTGGCGGTACTGCTGCAGGAGGGCATCGGCGACACGATCCGCATTTCGCTCACGCCCGAGCCGGGCCAGTCGCGCAGCGACGAGGTGGTGGTGGCGCAGGAGTTGCTGCAGACCATGGGTCTGCGCGCGTTCACACCCCTGGTTACGGCCTGCCCGGGATGCGGACGAACCACCAGCACCGTATTCCAGGAGCTGGCGCAGTCGGTGCAGTCGCATGTGCGCGCGAAGATGCCGGAATGGCGCATCAAGTACGACGGCGTGGAGAACCTGACCCTGGCGGTGATGGGATGCGTGGTCAACGGGCCGGGGGAGTCCAAGCATGCCAACATCGGCATCTCGCTGCCGGGAACCGGTGAGGCGCCATCGGCCCCGGTATTTGTCGACGGCAAGAAGACCGTGACCCTGCGAGGGGAAGGTATCGCAACGGAGTTTATTGGCCTGGTCGAGGACTACATCGCCACGCATTTCGCTTCACGCGG
>NZ_JAQIBU010000106.1 GCF_027858935.1 Oleiagrimonas sp.
AGCTTCGGCGATGGCGTGGTGATCAGCGCCGAGGGCGGTGGCGCGCACACCCGCGTGCAGGTCAACTTCGAGCAGGCCGGTCACAAGTGGCTGGTGCTGGCCTACGCCAACCTCACGCCGCTCTAGGTTCGCATGCGTCGTTTGGGGTCAGCGACAGCGAACCCCAACATCCAACTTGGATGATGCAGGCCGGAATGGCTCCATCAACCCGGCATGTTGCGATGCCTGGAATCGCGTCGATTGAAAGACCTCCCCCTTTGCGAGGTCGAGTGAAGGTTTGCAGTGCGATTGCCGTCACCTGGCGGTGCCGGGGGTTCCGCTCGCTGAAGCGAGCGGGTTCATTTTCTTGTTTGTCCACAAATGCATCGGGAACGTATTTGAACGGCGCGGTCGACCCGAAGGGCGCAGGGCAGGACGCCCGGAGTAAGAAAACGGAACCAAAAGAAGGGCACCCCAACGTCCGCGCACTCCGCGCCAAAGGCGCTGCGGGTCCGCTCCGGGTTCCGGGCGGTTCGCCGACAGCACCTCCTGTGCTGACGGCGAACGGGCGCACATCCATGTGCGCCCCCTTCGGGCCTGATCCTCCACCCTCCGACGCTTCCGAAGGGGACCCGGGCGTGCCTCGCACGCTGCGGTCGCTCGACGACCGCGAAGACAAAGCGCCCGGGTTCCGCCGTGTCACCTGCGGGCGAGATGCTGTGCAGTATGGGCTTATGCTTTTCAGGGTCCTCCCTGCACGGCGGTGCGTGCCGGACGGAAAAGGCCGAAGGATGGCTCGCTGGCGTCGGCAACCTCGCGATCAACTTCATGCACGAACGTAAGACTCGTGTGAGGAGATCGGCACCGGGCTAGGGCTTGTTGGATGCCGGCAGGTGCGGTACGCCATGCACGTCGCGCTCCTCCGGATCAATCGGACCCTTGGGCGCGGCTGCGGGCGACATGCCCGGCAGCGGCTGTATCGGTTCGCCTCGGGTCATGTGCAGGGCGTTGCGATAGCACTGCTGCGCCAGCAATGCGTTGCCCTGGCCGGCAAAGGCCTCGCCCAGCGCTTCCCAGGCGTCAGCCGTTGGTTCGAGATCGATGGCACGCGACAGGTACTGCCGCGCCTTGCCCCACAGGTCGATGCGCACACACATGCGACCCAGCGCGGCCAGCAGTGCGGCGTCGCCTGGATGACCATCCAGCCAGCCTTCGGCGCGGCGCAGGCGGCCCTCCAAATCAGGCCCCTCCAGGCGTCCGTAGACTAGAACAAGCAATGAGGACCACTGCCGGCGCAACGCCGACTCGATCTCGTCCATGGCCGGCAGCGGACGACCGAGGGCAGCCACCCGGGTTGCATAGGCGGCAATCAGCTCCGGCGTGCGGCGCTGTGAACGCTCCAGTTTCGACCAGAGGCTGTTGACGGCATCGACACCGGTGGCCGCCGTCAGCGCCGCAGCCAGCACGCGGTTCTGCAGGTCGCCAAAGTCATGTGCGTCGAGCGCGCCGCTCTTGCGCAACGGGACCAGAGCAAGGCGTGCGCGGTCGAGGTCGCCATTGGCCAGGCCAGCCTCCGCCAGCTCTCGCCACCCCGCCGGCGGCAACTTGCCGGCATCGGCGGCAGGCGCCAGCATGGCCAGCGCCTCGTCCGCACGCCCATCCAGGCGCTGGATGCGGGCGCGCATCACGCGCGCAGCCTGGGGGGCGCTTTGGGTAGCCTGATCCAGCGCTTCCAGTGCATGTTTGCTATCGCCACGCGCACTGGCCGCACTGGCGGCGGCCAGCCATGCCGCCCCCCTTTGCGGAGCATGCCGGGCTGCGCGCACCAAGTCGCGCTCGGCTTCTCCATGCCGGCCCTCGGCAAGCGCCACCAGCCCTTCATGCAGACGCGCGCGACTGATCCGGCGCTGACGGCGGGTGATCGCACCAAACGGCCAGCGCACCAGCCACCAGCAGAACGTCAGCAACAGCCAGAAAAGCAGAAGCAGCACGATGGCGCCGACGACACTCGTCTGGACCTGCCAACCACGGATATGCACCAGCACCTGACCGGGATCTTCAGCCACCCAGTGCCAGCCGTAGGCAGCCAGAGCGGCCACCACGGCCAGCAACAGGACCCAGCGCCAGACCCTCATCGCTGCGTACCCTTGGCCGGCTTGGCCGATTTGTTTTCCGGCGCAGACGTGTCGGACGGCGCAGCGATGTCGTGGACCGCGCGCAGGTTATGCAACTGCTGCAGGGCTTGGCCGAGATCAGGCGCACTGCCTTCGGAGCGCGACAACCACTGCCGGATCTGTACCCGGGCCTGCTTGACCGGCGCGGCTTGCAGGTCGAAATAACGTTTGATGCGCGCATCGGCCCGCTTGAGCGCCTGCACAAATCCTGTTTCGTTCCAGTCCAGACGCGCGGCCTGGGCCTGCGCCAGGTCCAGCTCCGTCAGGCTGCGCGCAAGGTCGCGCTGGCCGGATGCCAAGTCATCCGTGCTGCGACTGACGCGCACCAGGCCGGAAAAGGCCTGTCCCAGACGCGACCAAAATCCTGTACCGGCAGCCTTGGTCCCGGTCTGCGTGGACTTCAGCGGCCAGGAAGCCACATCGCCACGCATCCGGGCCAGGGCCTCGAGGTCCGCCTGACGCAGTTCCGGTTGCGTTGCGGCCAGTGCCTTGCGCTCAAGTTCGATACTCTGGCGCACGCTGGCATAGGCCGGATCATCGACGTTGGCCATGACCTGGTCCGCCATGCGGTACGCCTTGATGGCCCCGGTCGCATCATGAAACAGGCGGTAGCGCTCACCGGCCATGCGCAACAGCATCCCGGCCTCGTCCAGTCGCATGGCGTCTCGCCCGGACTGTGCACGGGCCGTCAGGCTGGCGACTGCATTCTCCAGGCTGCGGCTGCGCTCGGACAGACCCTGCACCTGACCGTCCACGCCCTGCATCTGCTGCACGGCCTGCTGCACCTGCTGGTGCATCGACTGCTGCTGGCTGGCAACGTCCTCCACCTGCCCGGTCAGCTTGTGCAGCTTGTCCTGCGCGTCATGCAGGGCACGGGTATCGGCATGCGCGTGATGTTCGAGTTGCCACAGCCGCCAGCCGCCGAAGGCAACCCCGATCAAGGCGACCAAGGCCAGCACCAGGGCCAGACCGGCCAGGCTGCGCCCACCACGCGACGGGGGTTTGCTGCCGGAATGCCCGGGCCGGGCCGAAGCAGAAGGAGCCGCTGCAGGAGCAGCGGACGTTGATGCGTTCGAGGGATCGGATGCGCTCATGTGCTCATGCTAGCCCGAGTGCGACGCCACGACCATATCGGGGAGTGTCCCGTGTCAGGACCCCGCACGCGCCATCGCCACGACGACGAGCAGATCGTCCGCCCGTGGCGAGACAGAAACCCGAACGCAATCAAATCCGGACTGCTTCACTTTTGCCTCAAGTCGTGCGCTGCTGACCACGACAGAGCATGCCCGCAAGCGCTCATGAGCAGCTGGCGGCAGTACCTCCAGCAGGTACTCCAGCGCCTGGCTGCTGGTGAGCAGCAACCAGGCGTCGTCCCCAAGCCTCGCCAGCATCTGGAAATGCCGATGCGTCAGACGTGGCCGCGTGCGCTGATAGACAAGGGCCCGGTGCACCCGCGCGCCGCGTTCACGCAACGCCGTTTCCAGCAGACCACGTCCTCCCGGTGCAGTCACCAACGCGATCTGCTGGCCCCGAATCCCCTGCAGCCAGGGATGCTCCAGCAGGCCCTCACTGTGCTCATGCGCACGGGTCGGGGCACGGGCATGATTGAGGCCGGCCCGGGCCAGGGCGCTCACGGTGCCGCGCCCCACACCGAGCACCCGGGCGGAGGTCTCCAGGGGAGCCAGACGCGCGGCAAAGCGGACCGCCGCCGGGCTGGTGAAGATGATCACCTCGTCCGACAGCACCGCCTGCAGCTCCCGACGCGCGGTCTCCACAGGCAGCGGGCGCAGTGACAATCCCGGCAGCAGGTGCGCCCGCCCGCCCATGGCGCGGACCTTGCGCACCATCTCCTGGCCGGTACCGGCCGGACGGGTGACCAGAACATCGGCACCGCGCAGGGGTTTGTCGTGGGTCATGGCCATGACCTCATGCTACCGGGGACACATGCAGGAGCGAAGCGCCCTTGCTCGCGCGGGGGTCGGACGTCACACTCCCTTGCTCATGAACATGCCCACCATTTCCCCACAGGCCCAGCAGCTGGAACGTTTCATCCTCGAAGGCATACCTCTGGCGCGAAGCATGCAGCTGGAACTGCTGGCCCACGATGGCCTCAGTCTGACGTTGGGCGCCCCGCTGGCGCCCAACGTCAACGACAAGGGCTGCGCCTTCGGCGGCAGCCTGAGCAGTCTGATGACCCTGGCCGGCTGGTCGCTGATTGAGCTGATGCTGCGCGAGCATGGCCAGGACTGCGATGTCTTCGTGGCCGACTCGAGCGTCCGCTACCTGGCGCCGGTGTGGGAGGATCTGCGCGCCGAGGCACGACTGCAGGCCAACGCTGACCCTGCCACCTTTCTCGCGACCCTGAACGCACGGGGCAAGGCGCGCCTGCAGGTCGAATGCCTTGTTCGGACCGCAGACGGCACCATCGCCGCGACCCTTGAAGCACGCTATGTGTCCAAACGCCGCAGTCCATGACCAGTTGCGGCACAATGCACAGATGCATCCATGGCCGCTCCGGGAGAACCGCATGAAGCGCACGATCATCGCAACTACACTGCTGACCGCGCTTTTGCTGCTGGGAGGCTGCGCCACCGATCGTCGCAACAAGAGCCTGGAGTCCACCCTGACCGCCTACGGCGCGGCCTTGCGATGGGGCAGCTTTGCCGAGGCGGAAAGCTTCATCGATCCGACCTACCGCAAGGCCCATCCGCTGACCGACTTGGACATGTCCCGCTACAAGCAGGTGCGGGTCAGTGATTACGACAGTGGCAACGGACCGATCCCGGTGAGCAAGGGCACCGTGCGTCAGGTGGTGCGCATCGGCATCATCAACAAGAACACCCAGCGCGAGCGCACCATCATCGACCACCAGACCTGGACCTGGGATGCCAAGCAAAAACACTGGTTGCTGGAGACCGGACTGCCCGACATCACACCCGAGCAGTGACCCGCGCTTTGCGCGGCGGCGGCGGCTCCCGGATAATGTCTGGTTTACCCATTGCGCCACGCGCACCGGCGGATCCAACCCATGAATGATTTCCTGCACAAGCTGCCCGAGTTCGTCGGCCACCATCCCTGGCTGAGCCTGCTGTTCGTGATCCTGCTGGCCGCGATCATCGTCGGCGAGCTCATGCGCCTGATGCGCAAGTACAAGGAGCTGACCCCGGCCACGCTGACCCAGATGATCAACCGCGAGAACGCGTTGGTGATCGACATATCCAGCTACGCGGACTTCGAGAAGGCCCATGTCCCGGGCGCGCGGCATGTGGCGATGAGCCAGTTCGATCCCGAGAACAAGGACTTGGCCAAAGCCCGCGACCTCCCGGTGGTGGTGGTGTGCAAGACCGGGCAGACCGCCTCCAAGGCGGCGCTGCGCCTGGTCAAGGCCGGCTTCACCAAGGTTTTCATCCTGCACGGCGGCATGTACTCCTGGAACCAGGCCAACATGCCCACGGCCAAGGGCCGCGGTTGAGACCGATTCCGCTCAGAGCCCGTGGATGCCTGCGCGCGCATCGAGGATGCGCGTGAGCACCTCCGGCGCGTAGTCGAACGAGTCGTAGTACAGGCGTTCCTCCGGAAGACCCATTTCCACGAAGGCCCGGCGTCCGGCGTCGATCATGGCCGGTGGTCCGCACATGTACACGTCGTGGCCACCGAGGTCCGGATGATCCTGCAGTACCGCCTCGTGCACCAGGCCGGAGCGCGCACGCGCGATGGCGGCCTGCTCCGGATCGGACACCACCGGATGGAAGTCCAGTGTCGGAACGGTCTCGGCCCAGTGCGTGGGCAGGTCGCGCAGATACAGATCGGCGGCGCTGCGAGCGCCCCAGTACAGGTGCATCGGACGCAAGGTGCCCAGGTGCAGGAAATGTTCGACCAGCGCCTTGACCGGAGCAAAGCCCGTGCCCCCGGCCATCAGGATCATCGGCCGCTCGGAATGCTCGCGCGGCACGAAGGTCCCGAACGGGCCCTCCACGCGCAAGCTGTCGCCGACATCGAGCGTATCGAAGACCCAGGACGTGAAACCGCCGCCCGCGACATGCCGCACATGCACTTCCAGGTCGTCGCCGACATGCGGTGCGCGCGCGAGCGAGAACGCGCGACGCTTGCCGTCTTCCAGCAGCACCTCGATGTACTGCCCGGGCAGCCAACGCATGCGCTCACCGGGCCTGGAGGCCAGGCGCAGGCGGACCACGTCTGGCGCCAGCCGGTCCTTGGCGCTCACGCGCACGTCCAGCTCCTGACGCGGCATATCGCCCACCGAAGCCACCTCGCGCACCTCGAGCACCAGGTCCTCCAGCGGCGCCGCCTGGCATAGCAGCACCGCATGCCGGGCCTGTTCGGCAGCGTTCAGCGCAGAGGGCGGATTGCGCGGATAGTGGCAACGGCCTTCCAGCACGGTGGCCTTGCAACTGCCACACATGCCGGCGCGACAGGAATACGGCAGCGCCAGTCCGGCGCGCTGCGCGGCCTCCAGCACGGTTTCACCGTCCGCGACGGGAAACTGGCGTCCGCTGGCTTTCAGGGTAACGGTGAACGGCACGGGGATTCCATGGGTGCAAGGACCTCCATTGTCGCCAATACGACCCCCGCGCCACAATGGATGCTTCCCGTAACCGGAAAATATCCATGAGCCTGTGGCATCACACGCCCGACCTCGAACAGCTCAACAGCCGCAACGAGCACACCTTGATGCAGGCGTTGGGCATCCGCTTCACCGAAATCGGGGAAGACTTCCTGCGCGGCACCCTGCCGGTGGACGCACGCACGCACCAGCCCTACGGAATCCTGCACGGCGGTGCCTCGGTGGCGCTGGCCGAAACCCTGGGCAGCAGCGCTGCCGAGCTCTGCCTGGATCCCGAAAAGCACATCACGGTGGGCCTGGACATCAACGCCAACCACGTGCGCGCCGTGCGCAGCGGCTACGTCACTGGAACGGCGCGCCCGCTGCATGTAGGCCGTACCACTCACGTCTGGGAGATCCGCATCGAGGACGAGACTGGCGTCCTGGTGTGTATCGCCCGATTGACCATGGCGGTGGTACCGCGCCGCGCGATCGGCGGTCGATCGTGAATCCGGACCGCGCGCCCTATGCAGGCCTCTCCCCGGATACGGTGCTGGATGCCGTTGACGCCAGCGGCCTGCTCGGCGACGGCCGCCTGCTGGCGCTCAACAGCTACGAGAACCGCGTGTACCAGGTCGGCCTTGACGACGGTGGCTTCGTGGTTGCCAAGTTCTACCGGCCGGATCGCTGGAGCGCTGCAGCGATCCAGGAGGAGCATGATTTCTGCGCCGAACTGGTCGAGGCCGAACTTCCGGTGGTCGCGCCTCTGGTCTTCGACGGTTGCACACTGCTCCGCCACGCCGGGTTCCGCTATGCGCTGTATCCGAGGCGCGGGGGCCGCGCGCCATCCCTGGAGTCGCACGATCACCTGGCATGGATGGGGCGCTTGCTGGCACGCATGCACGGCATCGGCGCACGCACCTCGTTTCGCCACCGGCAACGCTTTGATCGCGCGCATCTGGTCGAGCAGCCGTCCCGTGCCGCACTGGCATCCGGTTTGCTGCCCGTGCACCTGGAGGCCCCCTATCGCGATGTTATCGTCCGGCTCGATGCCGGCGTCGCCGCGCGCTTCGAGGCGGCCTCACCTGTGCGCAACCTGCGCCTGCATGGCGATTGCCACCCGGGCAACATCCTGTGGACCGACGCCGGCCCGCATTTCGTCGATCTCGACGACGCACGCAACGGCCCGGCAATCCAGGACCTGTGGATGCTGGCCGAAGACGAGCAGGCCATGCGCGTCATGCTGGAAGGCTACGCCGAGTTCGGGGACCTCGATCCTTCCGAACTGCACCTGATCCCTGCACTGCGTGCCATGCGCCAGGCCCACCACGCCGGCTGGATCGCGCAGCGCTGGGACGACCCGGCCTTCCCCGCAGCCTTTCCCTACGCCGCCGAGCCGCGCTGGTGGCAGGAACACATCGACGATCTCAACCAGGCCGCCGACGCGCTGGCCTGAACCCGAAGACGGACGCTGTTCGACTTGCGTAATGGGCGCTACGTGATGGGCGCCCCGGGGAACGCGGGCTCAGCTACCATGCCGCTTTGTTCGCAGGAACCTTGCCCATGCAGCGACTACTGTTGCGCCTGATCGGCGTGTTCGAAATCGCCGGTGGCCTGTTCGGCCTCGTCGCGCAAATCGAACGCCTGTTCCCGTGGGGCAGCATGCCCGACATGATCAGCGCCCTGGTGGGCATCGTGCTGTTCGCGCTGCTGCTGGTGGCCGGCGTGCTGCTGCTGGAACACCACGCCGCCGGAACCCGCCTGTCGCGATGGCTGCAACTGGCGCAATTGCCGGTGATCGGCACGTCGTTTTTCAGCTACGCGCTTTATGCCGGCGTGCGGCTGGATCTGGACGTGGTGATCCAACGCCCGCTTTCGCTGCTGATCCATGCCGACATCGGCCGCTGGCACTGGCTGCTGGCCCTGGCCGGTCCGCACAACTGGCACCTGGGCATCAACCTGGTCGCGCTGGCGGCCTTGGGGATCCTGCGCTGGAAGCGTGCGTAGGGCGGACGCCGTCCGCCTCCCGGAAACGGTACGCACGCAGCTGACCCTGTCCGCCCTGCACGCTGCCGGTACAATCGTGTGATGACGACGACACCGACCATCACGCTCAATACCGAACGCCTGCCGGGCCATCCGTGGATCTGGTCGGCCCAGGCGCATAAACCGCGCACGCACCTGCCGCCGGGCAGCATCGTGCGCATCGTCGACGCGGCGGATCGCTTCGTCGGGCACGGCTTCTGGAACGGCCATGCGCGGGTCGCGCTGCGCGTGCTGGATATCGACCCGGACGCGATCATCGACGCGGATTTCATCGCCGCACGCATCGCCCGCGCGGTGGCGATGCGACGCGAGCTGCTGCAGCTGGACCACGTCAGCGACGCATGGCGGGTGATCAACAGCGAGGGCGACGGGCTGTCCGGACTGGTCGTGGACCGCTACGGCGACACGCTGGTGATCGAATACTTCGCCGCCGGCATGTGGCGCTTGCGCGAGGCCATCGAAGCCGCGCTCCTGGCGCATTTCCCGGGCGC
>NZ_JAQIBU010000172.1 GCF_027858935.1 Oleiagrimonas sp.
CATCGCCACATACGTGGCTACACTGCCGACGGCCAACCGTATGCCGCAGATGATCCAGCGCTTCTCACCTGGGTCCACGTGACCGAAGCCTTTGCCTTCCTCCAGGGCTTCCGGCGCTACGCACACTGCAAGCTTCCTGCCCGCGATGCAGATCGGTATTACAACGAAGTTCGTCGTATTGCAGTAGCACTCGGTGCACGCGACGTGCCGGGCAGCGAACGCGCGGTAGGCGATTACCTGAGGGACAGACAGGACGAGCTTCGTTTCGATGATCGTTCGCGGGAAGTGCTGCGCGTGCTGAGTGGGATCCGCCTCCCCGTACCCGCCGCGGGTCTGTCCCGGGAGCTGTTTCTGCATGCGGGAGCAGCTCTGCTTCCGCCATGGGCCCGCCGGATGATGCGACGCACGCCCATGCATCTGGCCAAGGCAAACGTGGCCTCGCATACACTGGCAGCAGTCGCACCGCTGTTCCGCAGCGCGTTGCAAAACGGCATTGCCGCTCAGTCCTGCGCCCGCATGGCTCGAAAGCCCGACCTGCTGCGCGACTTTGAAATGGTCGCCCGATCCGGCTGAATCGCCTTCAGCACCTCAGTGGATAAGCCTTCACGATACGATAGCGTGGGACATGGCCCAGCTCACTGTGCACAAGAGCAAAATCAGTGATCGGCCAGTACACGGGCATGATGGATACTGCATCCGTTGGCTGACGCATGTCACGCAACACGGTCACATGCGGACGAAAGACATTTGTAACACTCTCGGTCACAAGATTGTCGAAAGCATGCAAGACATCGTCCAGCTCATTCCTGAGGCGGACAAGTCTCTGGGGTAGCTCGCGGCATCCCAACCAACCGGCCCCATGACCGAAACTTCCGACCAGATCCAGAGACAAGGTCAACCCTCCCTTGCCGCTGACCATGCTGGCGACTTCCATGGCCGCCGCCTCTGCCTGCGGAAACCGTGAACAGGGATAGCTTCCGAGGAAACGAAGGGTCAGGTGCAGGCGAATATCGGCAGTGCGTCGTCCTCCTGGAGGATCTCTGGCTATCCATGCAGCGGTGGTTCCGCGTATTTTCTGGCGCACGCAAGCATCCGGTCAGAAAGCAAAAAACAGTCGATGGCGATGCCCAGCTGATGTCATGACGTGGATGTTGCATGTCAGACGATGCAGAAACGAAAACGCCCCGGACCTTGAACAAGGTCCGGGGCGCGAAATTCAGCAACGAATAGCCGACCGCAAATCAGCTTCCGGCATAGTCGATGACAAGAGAAACATGACGGTTTTCCGAACCGGCAGGGCCCCACTTGCCCGGCTGGACCTGACGGTTGTGAGCCTCGCCATAGCTGACCGCACGCACCTTGTCCGCATTCATGCCGTCGGTCTGGACCAGGTAATTGCGCACGGCTTCGGCACGCTGCATGCCCAGCTTCTTGTTGAACGCAGCGGAACCGGCAGGATCGGTGAAGCCCTCGACGGTGACCACGGCATTGGCGTGATGGGCATTCATGACCTTGGCGAAGTCGTCAAGCATGGCCTTGTCGCTGTCCTGCAACGTTGACTTGTCGAAGGCGAAATGCGCCACATTGCCAACCTTGATACGGCCTTGCATGGCGGTAATACGGGCATCGTACTTGGCCAACTTGGCCTGCATGTCGGATTTCAGTGAAGTGATCTGCTGCTGCAGGTTTTGGTCCTTGGACTGGAGTTGCTGGAAAGCGGGCAGCTGCTGCACGGCGGCGTTGAGATCCGACTTTTTCACGTAATCGCTGCAACCACCGAGCACAAGCGCGGACATCGCCACGGACAGAAGAAGGCCTTTGGAAGTGTTGGTCAACATGTATAGGGTCCTCGTTGTTTGAATTGGCCACCGATGAGCCCGTCACGGGCGCAACACATCCGGTGCACGTTTCTAAAATACCGCAGATCGATCTTATGGTTCAAAGTTCTCGTCGAAAAAGTTTCGGAAACGTTCAGAATTGGATTTCTACGAAACCGGATCGGCCAAGGATACCCGGCCCGGCAAGAACATGGATTGTTGCCTGCGTGGCTCGCTACACTTGGAACTATACCGCGCGCTCTTCTCGAGTCGCGCGACCTTGTCTCCACCAGGGAGCCCGATGATGCTGCGTCTCTCGTTCTATATTCTTTCCGTGCTCTCGCTTTTGGCGGTCGCCATTCTCGCTCCATTTTATCCCGGAGCCCTGTATTTCCTGCTGCTGATCATTCCGCTGATCGGCATCGGCATCCACGACGTGACCCGAGCGCACCATAACGTGCTGACCAACTATCCGGTCATCGGCCATCTTCGCTACATGATGGAATTCATAAGTCCGGAGATTCGGCAGTATTTTCTGGAAAGCGACAAGAGCGGCCGCCCCTACACGCGCCAGGAACGCGCACTGATCAAGTCCCGTGCCCATGGCCAGGAAGCCGTGCATCCGTTTGG
>NZ_JAQIBU010000005.1 GCF_027858935.1 Oleiagrimonas sp.
GAGATTGCCTGGACCGGAAAAACCGAGCAGCAGTGCAAGGACGAAGGCATCCCCTACAAGACCGGAAGCTTTCCGTTCTCGGCCATTGGCCGCGCCGTGGCCATGAACGAGACCGCCGGTCAGGTGAAGGTAATCGCCCACGCCGAGACCGACCGCCTGCTGGGCGTGCACATGGTCGGCCCGTCCGTCTCCGAACTGATTGCCGAAGCCGTGGTGGCGATGGAGTTCAAGGGCTCGGCCGAGGACCTGGCACGTATCGTCCACGCACATCCTACATTGTCCGAAGCCGTGCACGAGGCGGCACTGTCGGTCGACAAGCGAGCCATTCACAAGGCCAATTGAAACGCAGCCCGGACCCCTCGGAAAAGGTCGCCTGAGCCCACTGCAAGTGCCCGAACACGGGTGACCAAAGGGCATGGCTGCAGCAAGTTTCGCCAGCAATTCGTCCGGAGCGCCCAGGTAACCAGGAGTTCTCAGCATGAACCAGGAAAACTTTCGCGCATACCGCATCCACAACGACGACAACGGCTATCACGCCGGCATGGCTTCTCTCGGACTGGAGCAATTGTCCGAGGGCGAGGTGGTCATTCGCGCACTCTGGTCATCGGTCAACTTCAAGGATGCACTGGCGGGAACCGGCAAGGGCAAGATCCTGCGGCGATTCCCACTCAACGGCGGTATCGACGTGGCCGGCCACGTGCTGCGTTCCGATGATCCGGCCTTCAAGGAGGGCGACGCGGTATTGTGCACCGGCAGCGGGCTGTCCGAAACGCGCGACGGCGGCTACAGCGAAATCGTGCGTCTGCCGGCCAAATGGACCATTCCCCTGCCTGACGGGCTTGATCTTCGCGAAGCCATGATCCTTGGCACGGCCGGATTCACCGCAGGGCTGGGCCTGTTCAAGATGCTGGAAAACCGGCAGCAACCGGACATGGGCCCGATTGCCATCACCGGGGCCACTGGGGGCGTGGGCATGCTCGGTGTGGACATGTTTACCCAGGCTGGATTCGAGGTTCACGCCATCAGCGGCAAGACGGACCACTTTGACGACCTGCACCAGCTGGGCGCAAGCCAATGCCTGGACCGCCGTCACCTCGAGTTCAGCGGAAAACCGATGGAATCGGTCCGTTTTGGCGGAGCGTTCGACTGTGTCGGGGGTGACTATCTGGCCGGATTGCTGGCCTGCACCCAGGCTTATGGCAACGTCGCCAGTTGCGGTCTCGCGGCCAGTGCCGACCTGCCCACGACCGTGATGCCGTTCATCATCCGAGGAGTGAATCTGCTGGGTGTGGCCTCAGCCGGTACCGCCCGCGATATCCGCGAACAGGTCTGGAAGCATCTGGCGGACGACTGGAAACCTGCGCACCTGGATCGCATCTGCACCAATCAGGTCGGCATGAAAGATCTGGGATCGGTCTTCCAACGCATGATGTCCGGCGATTCGTATGGACGGACACTGGTTCAAGTCGCTTCAGATGCTTGATATTTAACTTCAAATATGATCTTTATACCATTCTAAACAAAGATTTTTCTTAAGGGCTTACCATGGCTTGGCCGAATCGTCGGCGGGTCGTAGAATGGTCCGGTCATTCATCACTTCTGCAGCAATGGGGACTTCTACATGGCGCGCATCCTGATCGTCGACGATTCGCCGTCGCAACTGCTGGGCATCAAGCGTATCGTCGAACAACTCGGTCACGAGGCCCTGACCGCCGAGGATGGCGCCGCCGGCGTGGAAGCCGCCAAGAGGGAAAAGCCGGATTTGATCCTGATGGACGTGGTCATGCCCAATCTGAACGGATTTCAGGCGACCCGGACCATCAGCAAGGATGAAGAGACCTCGCACATACCGATCGTGCTGGTCACGACCAAGAACCAGGACACCGATCGTGTATGGGGCATGCGCCAGGGTGCCAAGGGCTATGTGACCAAGCCGATCAACGAGGGTGAACTGTCCAAGACCATCAAGGAACTGATTGCGACCTGATGCAGGCAATCGGCGAGTACAAAGTGCGCAACGGAGCCAGACGGCTCCGTTTTTGCGTTTGTAGCCCAAGCCCTAGCGCGGTTGGAAATCCGGAAAAGCCTCGCGCAATGCTTTGTAGGCAGACTTGTCCGCGTCGCTGACCGCCTTGGGGACGTGTATCTCGACCGTGACCAGCTGATCCCCCGCCGTCTTGCCCGGAAGTCCCCGCCCCTTGAGGCGCATCTTGCGACCGCTCTGGGTACCCGGAGGAATCTGCAAGTCGACGGTGCCACCCAGAGTGGGAACAGGAACCCTGGCCCCCAGTGCCGCCTCCCATGGCGCAACGGCCAGCGAGGTCGATACATTGCGACCGTCCAGCTTGAAATGGGCATGCGAACGGATGCCGATCTCGATCAACAGGTCGCCCCCGGCACCGCCAGCGGCCCCCGGATGTCCCTGTCCGGCCAGGCGAATCACCTTGCCCGACTCGATACCCGCGGGAATCGTCACTTCCAGCACGCGCTCGCCACCAGCACCGTCATGCAGGCTGACGCGAGTCTTGCCCCCGGAAAATGCGGTCTCGAGATCAATATCGATGTGCGCCTGCACGTCACGCCCACGCATGGGGCGATGGCGATGTCCCGCCTGGGCACGTCCTGCTGCCGCGCGACCAAACATGCTCTCGAAGAAATCACTGAAGTCGCCCGCACCACCACCGAAGTCAAACTGGGCACTGTTGCCGTTCCCCCAGCCCGGTGGCGGACGAAAACTGTCGCCTCCGCGATAACCTCCGGCGCGGATATCATCGTAGGATGCACGCTTTTCCTTGTCCTTGAGGACCTCGTAGGCCTCATTCACGGATTTGAATTGATCCTCCGCGCCAGCATCCTTGTTCTTGTCCGGGTGATATTTACGCGCGAGCTTGCGATAGGCCGTCTTGATCTCGGCCTCGCTGCTGTCGGGCTTGACGCCCAGGATGTCGTAGTAATCCTTGAACTCCATGCACACTCCTGGCGGCGCAACGACCGGTGAAGCAAGCCGGCACCGGTTTCATGGAACGGATGATGCCTGCATGAAAGCCGCAGCGCGTTCCCATCATGATCAGACTCTTGAAATGGGCGCAGCATGCGCCGATTCAAGGGTCGGAAGACCAGATTTCGAGATGTAGAATGTAAGCGAAAATCCAACGTGCTCCCAGCCATACAAAGGTCTCACATGTCCATTACCCTCGGCGAACGCATCCCCCATGCCAACCTCAACCGCATCAAGAATGGCGTGGATTCAGTCAGTAGCGAGCAGGTCTTCGACGACCACAAGGTCGTGTTGTTTGCCGTGCCCGGCGCCTTCACGCCCACCTGTTCGGAGCAGCACCTGCCCGGCTACATCCAACAGATGAAGTCATTTCGCGAGCTTGGTATCCAAGTCGCCTGCCTGGCGGTAAACGACGCCTTCGTGATGGACGCCTGGGCGCGTTCGCAAGATGCCCCCGAGGATCTGATCATGCTCGCGGACGGTAATGCCGAGCTGACCCGCGCCCTGGGTCTGGAGCTGGATGGCACGGGTTTCGGCATGGGCGTGCGTGCCCAGCGTTTTGCGCTGTATGCCGAGAATGGTGTGGTCAAGATCCTGCATGTGGAAGCGCCCGGCGAATTCCGGGTCTCCAGTGCCCAAGCCATGCTCGAAGCCATCAATGCGCGTTGACCGACACTGATCGTACAAAAACGGCGCGGGGCTGTCCGGCCCCGCGCCGCTTTGGATTGCCCCTGTTTAGCTTCAGTCCGAAATCGGGTCGTCCTCGTCATCCGATGTATCCATCGGGCCATCCTCTCGACCCTGGGCGGGAACCCCATCCGGATCAGCGGATCCCTCGGAATCGACCTCGACCGACTCGTCCTCCGATTCCAGTCGCACCACCCCGACCAGTTGCTCATCCTCGGGCAGCCGGATCAAGGTCACGCCCTGGGTGTTGCGACCCAGCTGCGACACATCCGCTACCGGCGTGCGAACCAGGGTGCCCTGGTTGGAGATCAGCATCAATTCGTGCTCTTCGGTAACCTGGACCGCGGCCACCAGCGGGCCGTTGCGGTCTGAGCACTTGATGGCAATCACGCCCTGGATACCACGGCCCTTGGTCGGGAAATCCTGCAGCGGTGTGCGTTTGCCATAACCGCGCGCGGTAGCCGTGAGAATGTCACCCTCACGGGCCACGATCATCGAAACCACCTGTGCCTCGCTTGCCAGCCGCATGCCGCGAACGCCGCCGGCCGTGCGGCCCATCGAACGGACCTGATCCTCGGCAAAACGCACGGTCTTGCCATTCGAGGCGAACAGCATCACGTCACGATCACCATTGGTCAGTTCGGCCCCGATCAGGGCATCGTCCTCAGCCAGCTTGATGGCGATCTTGCCCTTTTGCAGCTGGTAGGCGAATTCGGTCAACGGTGTTTTCTTCACTGTGCCCTTGCGGGTAGCAAAGAACACGTAGCGGCCTTCCTCGTATTCACGCACCGGCAGCACGGTCTGGACATATTCGTCATTGGCCAACGGCAGCAGATTGACGATCGGCTTGCCTCTGGCCTGCGGACCGGATTCAGGTATCTGGTAGACCTTGAGCCAGTACACACGCCCGGTGCTGGTGAAGGCCAGCAGGGTGTCATGAGTGTTCACGACCCACAGTTGTTCGACGAAATCCTCGTCTTTCAGCGCCGATGCAGAGCGGCCCTTGCCACCGCGTTTTTGGGAACGGTAGGTGGTGGCAGGCTGACGCTTGACGTAGCCGGTGTGCGAGAGCGTCACCACCACGTCCTCGGGGGCAATCAGGTCCAGTACGTTCAGATCTTCCTGAGAGGGCTGGATCTCGGTCCGGCGCGGATCGCCGTATTCTTCCTTGATCGACTCCAGTTCTTCACGGATCACGGTAAGCAGACGGTCCGGATCCTCGAGGATTTCGATCAGGCCGCGGATGGTATCCAGTAGCTGGCGGTATTCATCGCTCAGCTTTTCCTGTTCCAGACCGGTCAGTCGATGCAGCCGCATGGCCAGGATTTCCTGAGCCTGCGCTTCGGACAGCTGATAGCCGTCGGACTTCAGACCGTCCCGTGGATCCATATCCTCGGGACGCGACGATTCGGCACCAGAAGCCTCCAGCAGGGCGCGAACCAGACCAGGTTCCCAGCGCCGGTCAAGCATCCGCTGCCGGGCCTCGGCAGGAGAAGACGAGGTCTTGATCAGCTCGATCATCTCGTCGATGTTGGCCAGCGCAACGGTAAGGCCCTCCAGAATGTGCGCGCGGGCGCGCGCCTTGCGCAACTCGAAGATCGTGCGGCGGGTAACCACCTCGCGTCGATGTCGGATGAAGGCCTCGAGTGCCTGTTTAAGATTCAGCAACAACGGGCGGCCATCCAGCAACGCCACCATGTTGATGCCGAAGGTGACCTGCATCTGGGTCTGCTGGAACAGGTTGTTCAGCACCACGTCGCCCATCGCATCCTTGCGGATTTCGATAACCACGCGCATGCCGTCCTTGTCGGATTCATCACGCAGCTCGGAAATGCCCTCGAGCTTCTTTTCCTTGACCAGTTCGGCAATCTTCTCGATCAGGCGCGCCTTGTTCACCTGGTATGGAAGTTCGGTGACAATAATCGTCTCGCGGCCGTTCGGCTCGGTTTCGATCTCGGCGCGTGCGCGCACCAGGATACGTCCACGACCGGTCCGATACGCCTGCACAATGCCGGCAGCGCCGTTGATGATCCCTGCGGTGGGAAAATCCGGACCCGGGATGTACTGCATCAACTCGTCGATGCCAAGCTCGGGATCGTCGATCAGCGCGATGGCGGCGGCGATGGACTCGGTGAGATTGTGAGGCGGAATATTGGTCGCCATCCCGACTGCGATGCCGGCCGAGCCGTTGATCAGCAGGTTGGGTACACGTGTGGGCAGGACCAGCGGTTCGCTCTCGGATTCATCATAGTTGGGTCCGAAGTTCACCGTGTCCTTGTCGATGTCAGCAAGCAACTCGTGCGTGAGCTTGGCCATGCGTACTTCGGTATAACGCATGGCGGCGGCACTGTCGCCGTCCACGGATCCGAAGTTGCCCTGCCCGTCCACCAGCATGTAACGCAATGAAAAAGGCTGCGCCATGCGCACGATGGCATCGTAGACGGAGACGTCGCCGTGCGGATGGTATTTACCGATGACGTCACCGACCACCCTGGCGGACTTCTTGTAGGACTTGTTCCAGGCGTTGCCAAGTTCGTTCATCGCGAACAGTACGCGGCGATGCACCGGTTTTAGACCGTCACGCGCATCGGGCAAGGCGCGGCCGACGATCACGCTCATGGCGTAGTCCAGATAGCTCTGGCGCATCTCGTCTTCGATGTTGACGCGGATGACTTCTTTGGCGAGTTCTGCCATTCCTTGCTTCCCTGAATGAGTCGAACAAAGCCCCCGTATGCGGCAGTGAAATGCGCGATTTAGAGCGTTGGGGGGTGGTCTTGAAAGTATACCACAAGCGGGCGCTTCAGTCTCACTATTTAACCTTTATTATCATAAACTTAGGAGGTCTTTCGGGAAGCCTTGAAAACCACGGTTCGTGCTCCGCTGAAATTGAGCATGGCCGCGACCAGCGATCCCGCGGCCACGCCCAGCGCGGGCCAGTGGCGGACGGTCAAGAAAAGCGCAACCGTGAGGGCATAAGTCCCGTAGTTCAGCACCGCGCCAGCGCTCATGACCAGGATCCAGCGCAGCCACTCCTGGCCACCCGGGAGGTGTCGGCGATGGGCAAAAGTGAAACTCCGGTTCCACCACCAGGTCACACTGGCAGCGGCCAGGAAGGAAGGGATGCGGGCAAGGTAGGGACTCCAGTGCTCAAGGTCCACCAGCAACTGCACGATGCCCGCATCGACGATGAACCCGAGCAGACCGCCCGCGGCGAACCAGGTGACTTCGTGGGCAAGCTTCATGCAGTACCAAACACATTTTGCATGCGCTTTGCATTCGGGTTTTTGACCACGCCGCGCTCGGTGACGATCACGTCGATGAGCATGGCCGGGGTTACGTCAAACACCGGATTCCAGGCATCGGCACCTTCCACCACCGTGCGTTTTCCCGAAAAACTCAACAGTTCCTCGGGATTGCGCATCTCGATATCGATAGCATCACCGTCGGGAGTGGCCATGTCGACCGTCGAGCAAGGTGCCACCACCATGAACTTGACGCCATGATGACGCGCCACAATCGAAAGCTGGTAGCTGCCGATCTTGTTGGCGGTATCCCCATTGGCGGCGATACGATCGGCCCCGATCACCACCCACTGCACCTGACCGCTCTTCATCAGGTGTGCCGCGGCCGAATCGGCGATCAAACAGGCCGGGATCCCATCGCGTACCAGCTCCCAAAGGGTCAGCCGTGCACCCTGCAGCCAGGGCCTGGTTTCGCCCGCGAACACGCTCGTGATACGACCCTCGGCGACACCGGCTCGAATCACGCCCAGCGCCGTTCCATATCCTGCCGTGGCCAGTGAACCGGTGTTGCAGTGCGTCAGCACGCCCGATCCGGGCTCGATCAGGGCCGCACCCAGGTGACCCATCTTGCGGTTGGCCGCTAGATCCTCCTCCTGGATGGCCTGTGCTTCCCGCTCCAGTGCCGCGGGCGTATCACCGGCAGCGATCCGTCCGCGCATGCGATCCAGCGCCCACATCAGGTTGACGGCCGTGGGCCGCGCTGAGCGAAGGCGTTGCAATATGGCATCCATATCCTGCCCGGCTCGCGCGGCCAACACCACCGCCCAGGCCGCGGCAATACCTATGGCAGGTGCGCCACGCACCACCAGATCGGCAATGGCCGCATGTACGGACTCGGCGTCACGGCACGTCACCCAGCGTTCCTCCCCCGGCAGGCATCGCTGGTCAAGCAGGCGAAGCTGGTCACCCTGCCATTGAACGGCGCGGACGCTGTCATGAGAAGTGGGCTGGGTCATGCGCCTGGGTCCGGATAAAAGGCGATTATGCCGCGTGCGCGTCTGAGCGTCATGCTCCACAAGCACAAAGGCCCGGCATCAACGATACCGGGCCCTGCATGCGCACCAAGGAAGAACTCGATTCAGGAGGAGGCTTTCTCTTCCTCGGTCACGGCCTTCATGGACAGGCGTATACGACCCTGCTTGTCCACTTCCAGCACCTTGACCTTGACGATGTCGCCCTCGGACAGCTTGTCGGAGACCTTCTCCACGCGTTCCTCGGAGATCTGCGAGACGTGGACCAGGCCGTCCTTGCCGGGCAGGATGGTCACGAATGCACCGAAGTCCATCAGCTTGGCGACCTTGCCCTCGTAGATGCGACCTGGCTCGACATCGGCCACGATCTGTTCGATGCGCTTCTTGGCAGCATCGGCGGCCGGACGGTTGACCGAGGCGATGACCACGGTGCCGTCGTCGCTGATGTCGATGGTTGCACCGGTCTCCTCGGTGATCGAGCGAATGGTGGAACCACCCTTGCCGATGACCTCACGGATTTTGTCCGGGTGGATCTTGATGGTCAGCAGGCGCGGGGCGTACTCGCTCATCTCGGTACGCGGTGTATCAAGTGCCTTGGCCATTTCGCCGAGGATGTGCAGCCGACCCTGGCGGGCCTGGGCCAGCGCGGTCTTCATGATCTCCTCGGTGATGCCGTCGATCTTGATGTCCATCTGCAGGGCGGATACACCCTCGGAGGTACCGGCAACCTTGAAGTCCATGTCACCCAGATGATCCTCGTCACCGAGGATGTCCGACAGCACGACGAAATCGTCACCTTCCTTGACCAGACCCATGGCGATTCCAGCCACCGGTGCCTTCAACGGCACACCGGCGTCCATCATGGCCAGCGAGGAGCCGCAAACGGAGGCCATCGAGGAGGAGCCGTTGGATTCTGTGATCTCCGAGACCACGCGCACCACGTACGGGAAATCCTCCATGCTCGGCTTGACGGCCATCACGCCGCGCTTGGCCAGGCGGCCGTGGCCGATCTCGCGGCGCTTGGGACCCATCATGCGGCCCGCCTCGCCCACCGAGTACGGAGGGAAGTTGTAATGGAACAGGAACGGATCCTTGGACTCGCCGCCCGGTGCATCGATGATCTGCGAGTCGCGTGCCGTGCCCAGGGTGATGGCAACCAACGCCTGGGTCTCGCCACGGGTGAACAGCGCCGAGCCATGGGCACGCGGCAAGACGCCAGCACGCACGGTGATCGGACGCACATCGTCCAGGTTGCGACCGTCGATGCGCTTCTTGGTCTTGAGCACGCCGTCGCGCAGGGTGTGGTACTCGACTTCGCCGAAGGCCGCGCCGAGGGCTGCGTCGGTCCAGCCGTTGGACTCGATCTGGCCGGCCAGGGTTTCCTTGACCTCCGCCTTGAGGGCGGAAACTGCGTCACGGCGCTCGAGCTTGTCGCGAATCTGGAAGACTTCGGCAAAGCGGTCGCCGATGGCGCCCTTGACCGCGTCGTACAGCGACTGGTCGGTTTCAGGAGCGTCCCAGTGGAATGACTTGCGACCGGCTTCATCGGCCAGTTCGTTGATGGCCTGGATGGCGACCTGCATCTGCTGATGACCGTACACCACGGCACCCAGCATCACCTCTTCGCTCAGCAGTTTGGCCTCGGACTCCACCATCAACACCGCGTTGGCGGTACCTGCCACGACCAGGTCCAGTTCGGAATCAGTCAATTCGGTGGCGCTGGGGTTGAGCAGGTATTCACCGTTGGCATAGCCGACACGGGCCGCGGCAATGGGACCCTTGAAGGGCGCGCCCGAGAGCGTAAGCGCGGCCGAGGCGCCGATCAGTGCAGGGATGTCGCCGTCGATTTCCGGGTCCATCGAGACCACGGTCGCAACGATCTGCACTTCATTCTTGAAACCATCGGGAAACAGCGGACGGATCGGGCGGTCGATCAGGCGCGAGGTCAGCGTTTCCTTTTCGGTCAGTCGCCCTTCGCGCTTGAAGAAGCCGCCCGGGATGCGGCCGGCCGAGTAGAACTTTTCCATGTAGTCCACGGTCAGCGGGAAGAAACTCTGCCCTTCACGCTGGGTTTGCGCAGCCACCGCCGCGACCAGCACCTCGGTGCCACCCATCTTGACCAGGACCGCACCGGACGCCTGCCGGGCGATTTCGCCCGTCTCCAGTGTGACTTCGTGTTTACCGTACTGGAATGACTTGGTTACTTTCGCCACAATTTTGTTCCCGATTTTTTTGGAGAAGTGCGACCTCGAATGGCCGCTCTTTGATTTTCGCGTCCATGAAAGGACGCAGGAATCACCGACGCAGGCCGAGTCGTTCAATCAGGCTCTGGTAGCGCGCACTGTCGCGCTGCTTGAGATAACCGAGCAGACGCTTGCGCTGGTTGACCAACTTGAGCAGGCCCCGACGGGAGTGATGATCCTGCTTGTGCGACTTGAAATGCTCGGTCAGGTGGCTGATTCGGGCCGACAACAGTGCAACCTGGACTTCCGGCGAACCGGTGTCTTTTGCGTCGTGGCCGTAATCGCCGATGATCTTGCTGGTCTGTTCCGCGGTGAGCGACATGGAGATGTTCCTCAAAAAATGCATGCGCGAGGCTTGCGCAGCACCACCCGCAGGTGCGGCTGCGCAAACCCCGCAGGTTGTTAAAAAGTTCTGGTCAAGCAGGTATTGTACTGGCCCCGAGGTTGTTACAACAAGGCTTCAGGCATCGATTCCGGCCTCGGGCGGAAGATTGAAGCCCCGCTGCACCCGCAGCAGGCCCTCCGGACCGGCCTGCGCGAGCGCCAGCAACCGCCCCTGGGGGTCGTAGACGCGATACATGCCGGCTTTCATTTCCGGTGACGGGATCGTCTGTCCATGGCTGATTGCGGCCGCTTGCGAGGCATCCAGATCCATTCTGGTCAGGGTCTGCAGTCCCTTGTCGATTGGCAGAAGGACAGCATCCAGGTCTGCCAGGCCCTGCCCCGCTCGCTCGCGCAGGTCCTCGAGCGTATGCATCTGCGGATCCCGGAAGGGCTGCACCCAGATCCGGCGCAAGGCACTCAGGTGTGCCCCGCAACCGATACGTGCGCCCAGGTCACGGGCGAGACTGCGGATATAGGTGCCGGACCCGCATTCCACACGCAAACGCAACCGTTCACCGTCGAACTGCAGCAATTCGATGGCGTGAATCTGGACCGGTCGCGGCTGCAGTTCAATATCTTCGCCACGACGTGCACGCACATACATCGGCACGCCATCGCGCTTGAGGGCTGAATACGCTGGCGGGATCTGGTCGATGCTTCCGATGAAGGCTTCCAGATGCCCGCTTACGGTGTTTTGGTCCATCTCAGGCACGGGCTTGCGCTCCACGACCTGGCCTTCACCGTCATCGGTATTCGTCGTGACCCCGAGCCAGCATTCGGCTTCGTAGGCCTTGCGCGAACCCAGCAGCAGACCGGCAACCTTGGTTGCCTCACCGAGGCAGATGGGCAAGAGGCCACTGGCCAGCGGATCCAGGCTGCCGGTATGTCCGGCCTTGGCCGCCTGAAAGATGCCGCGCACCGCCAGCAATGCCTGGTTGGAGCTGATGCCCAACGGCTTGTCCAGCAACACGATGCCGTGCACATCGCGACGGGCACGTCGAAACTGGCGTTTGGATGGACGGGACATGTGCGCTGGACGTGCGGTGCGGGGAGGAATTCGGGTCAGCCCGGACTACAGCCGACCCTGGTCTTTTTCCTGTTGCAGCAGGTTCTCGATACGCTCGCCCTGTTCGACCGACACGTCGTACTTGAAGCGCAATTCAGGGACCCGGCGGATGCTCAGGGTGTGTGAAAGTTCGCGCCGAAATTCCTTGGCCAGCTCGTTCAATGCCTTAACTGCCGTCTTTGACTGGGTGCTGTCCAGAGCGGTCACCCAGACGGTGGCCACGTCCAGGTCCTTGGTTGCTTCGACATCGGAAACGCTGACCGAGGGCAGCGCATGGTCACGCACCGCGGCATGCACCAAGGAACCGACTTCGCGGCGCAACATGGCCGATATGCGGTCGCTGCGTTTGAAATCTCGTGAAGGCATGGCGTTCCAGGATTCGATCAGTATGGCGTGACGGGCACGATGGCCCGGAGTGGTCGCGCGGCGCCTTACAGCGTCCGCGCCACCTCGATGCGTTCGAAGCACTCGATCTGGTCACCCGACTTGACATCGTTGTACTGGCGAACGGCGATGCCGCACTCGGTCCCGGACTTCACCTCTTCGACGTTCTCCTTGTAACGGCGCAGCGATTCCAGCTCCCCTTCGAAGATCACCGTGTTGTCGCGCAACACGCGGATCGGCTTGCTGCGTTTGACCGTACCTTCGGAGACCATGCAACCGGCTACCGCGCCGAACTTGGAACTGCGGAACACATCGCGAACATCGGCGATGCCGATGATCTCCTCGCGGATCTCGTTGCCCAGAAGGCCTGTCGCCGCCTGCTTCACCTGATCGATCACGTCATAGATGATCGAGAAATAGCGCACGTCCAGCCCGGAAGTGTCGATCACCTTGCGCGCCGAAGCATCGGCACGCACGTTGAAGCCGATCACCAGCGCCCTGGAAGCCGCCGCCAGGGTGGCGTCGGACTCGGTGATGCCACCGACCCCGGAAGAAACCACGTTGACCTTGACCAGTTCGTTGCCAATCTCGGTCAAGGAGTCGCGCAGCGCCTCGGCTGAGCCCTGCACATCGGCCTTGATGAGGATGTTCAGCTGCTGCTGTTCCTCACCCTGGCCCATCTGCGCCATGATGTCCTCGAGGCGGTTGGACTTGCTGACCAGACGCGTCTCGCGACGACGATTCTCGCGCTCGGCCGCTACTTCCTTGGCCAGGCGTTCATCCGCCACGACCACGAAGTCATCTCCGGCCGCGGGTACACCGGAAAGACCGAGCACCTGAACCGGAATGGACGGCCCCGCCTCATCGATCTGATTGCCGGCCTCGTCGATCAGGGCACGCATGCGGCCATATTCGACGCCACATACGGCGTAATCGCTCTTTTTCAGGGTACCGCTCTGGACCAGCATCGTAGCCATCGGGCCGCGCCCACGGTCCAGACGCGACTCGATCACCACGCCGGAAGCCGGGCCGTCCTTGACGGCTGTCAGTTCCATCAACTCGGCTTGCAGGGAAATGGCGTCCAGCAGATTGTCGATGCCCTCGCCGGACTTGGCCGAGACGGGCACGAACTGCACATCACCACCCCAGTCCTCGGGAACCACTTCCTGCGCCACCAGTCCCTGCTTGACGTTCTCGGGATTGGCCTCGGGTTTGTCCATCTTGTTCACGGCGACAATCAACGGCACATTGGCCGCACGTGCGTGCTTGACTGCTTCAATGGTCTGCGGCTTTACGCCGTCATCGGCCGCCACCACCAGCACCACGATGTCGGTCGACTGCGCGCCGCGTGCACGCATGGCACTGAATGCGGCATGTCCCGGGGTATCGAGAAAGGTGATCACGCCCTTGTCGGTGGTCACATGGTAGGCACCGATATGTTGGGTGATGCCGCCGGCTTCGCCGGTGGCCACCTTTGTGCGGCGGATATGGTCCAGCAGCGAAGTCTTGCCGTGGTCGACATGACCCATGATGGTCACGACCGGAGGACGCGGCAGCCTCTCGCCCTGGTCTTCCGTACTCGCAGCCTGCTCCAGAAGCGTAGCTTCGGCACCCTTCTCCTCGTCCTTGACCGGGTTGTGGCCCAGTTCCTCCACCACCAGCACGGCGGTGTCGTGGTCAATGACCTGGTTGATCGTGGTCATTACGCCCATGTTGAACAGCGCCTTGACCACTTCCGAGCCTTTCACGGCCATCTTCTGGGCCAGTTCGCTGACCACGTTGGCTTCGCCCACGGCGACATCGCGCACCACCGGGGCGGTCGGCTTGGAGAATCCGTGCTCACCGCTGGCGGTCGCCGACGGACGATCACCGCCGCGTCCGCGACGGCGGCCGCTGCTGCGGCGCGCGCGATCGGCTTCGGACAAGTGCAGCTTTCCGTTGCTTAAACGCTTGCCCTTGCGACCGCGCTCTTCGCGATCATCGTCTTTCTTGGAGTCCGCGGCGCGTGCAGGCGGTGCCTTGGCGGACGGCTTGGGCTTGCCCATGGCCTCCTCGCGTGACACCTCCCGAACCTTGTTCTGGCGAGGCTTCTGGTCATGCACGCGTGGCATGACCGGAGTCGCCCAGGCATCCTTGGACTTGCTGGAGGCATCGTCGCTGCGGGCAGCATCATTGTTGTCGGATGCATTGTCGCGACTGGCATCAGAGTCGCTGCTGCCAGCAGACTCGCTGTTTTTGGAGGCGGCGCCAGCCGGAGCTTCGTCGATCTCGGCTTCAACGATCTTTGCCTGTTGCTCGGCCTCTGAGCGTGCAGCTTCCTCCACCGCAGCAGCCTTGCTGGCTTCGGCGGCTTCCTCGGCCTGCCTGCGTGCCGCTTCCTCTTCCTTCTGCTTGCGCTCGGCGTCCTCGCGTCGACGCTCCTGCTGCTCGATGCGCTCGTTCTCTTCCTGCTCGCGCTGCTGCCTGGATTCCTCGAGCTTGCGCCCGGCTTCCACGCGCTCGCCTTCGTCATTGGCATCTTCGGTGATCGAGCTGCGCTTGACGTAGGTTCGCTTGGAGCGCACCTCGACATTCACGGTCTTGGATGAGCTGCCACGCGCGCCGCCGCGACCGCTGCCACTGGCGATCTTGAGTTCGCTGACCTTGCGCCGGCGCAGGGTGACCTGGCTGGGGCCGGTCGATTCGCTTTCGCTTCCTGCACTCTCGCCCTTGCCGTGCGTACGGCGAAGGAACCCGAGAAGCTTCATTTTCTCGGTGTTGCTGATGACCTGATCGGGGTCGGCAAATTCCATGCCTGCCTCGCCAAGCTGGGTAATCAGCTTGTCGACAGACAGGTCCAGGACCTTGGCCAGTTGCTTGATGGTGACGTCCGACATGGTTCTCTTACTCCGCCTTTCCCGCGATCTTCTTGTGTGTCACATGCGAAACGTGTTTGGACACAGCCGTTCCGTCCATGGTGGAAGGCATTTCAGCCTTCCCAGATGCGCGCCATCCCGGCCCGCACCCGCTACATATCAGCCTTCCTGCTCCAGGCGCGCAATCATGGGCGCACGTGCCGTCATGATCAACGCGGCGGCACGCTCCTCGTCCATGCCCTCGATGTCGATCAGGTCATCCACCGCGAGATCGGCAAGGTCGTCCGCCGTGACCACGCCACGATCAGCCAGGGTGTAGGCCGTGGCCTCGTCCATCCCCTCGAGCTCCAGCAGGCCTTCGGTCGGCTTGTGATCCTCGATACCTTCCTCCAGCGCCAGAGCCGCAGTCAACAGGGCGTCGCGGGCGCGGGCGCGAAGTTCCTCGACGATGTCCTCGTCAAAGCCCTCCACGTCAAGCAGCTCACCGGTAGGAACGTAGGCCACCTCTTCGACGCTGGAAAACCCTTCCTGGACCAGGATGTTGGCAATCTCCTCGTCCACCTCGAGCTTTTCCATGAACAACTGGCGCGCGGTCTCCTGCTCGGCTTCGCTCTTTTCCAGCACCTGGTCCTGGGTCATCACGTTCAGCTGCCAGCCGGTCAGCTTGCTGGCCAGGCGAACGTTCTGTCCGCCGCGACCGATGGCCTGGGAAAGCTTGTCCTCCGCCACCGCAATATCCATGGAGTGCTTGTCCTCGTCCATGATGATGGACTGGACCTCGGCCGGAGCCATGGCGTTGATGACGAACTGCGCCTGGTTCTCGTGCCACAGGATAATGTCCACGCGCTCGCCGTTGAGCTCGTTGGTCACCGCCTGCACGCGCGAACCGCGCATGCCGATACAGGCGCCGATGGGGTCGGTGCGCGCATCATGTGCAAGCACCGCAATCTTGGCGCGATCACCGGCATCACGGGCGCAACCCATGATCTCGACCAGGCCCTGGCCGACTTCCGGCACCTCGAGCTTGAACAGCTCGATCATGAATTCGGGCGCAGTACGCGATACGAACAACTGCGGACCGCGAATCTCGGAGCGTACTTCGTACAGGTAGCCGCGCAGCCGGTCGCCTACACGCACGGGTTCGCGGGGAATGGACTTGTCGCGCGGGATGAATGCCTCGGCATTGCTGCCCAGGTCCATGTAGATGTTGCCGCGCTCCACGCGCTTGACGATGCCCGTGATCAGCTCGCCCACGCGATCCTGGAAGGCCTCGACCACCAGTGCGCGCTCCGCTTCGCGAACCCGTTGCACGATGACCTGCTTGGCGGCCTGCGCGGCAATACGACCGAACTCGGCGTTTTCGATCTGTTCCTCGACATATTCTTCGACCGCGGCATCGGGGCGTTCGTCGATGGCATCCATCAGGCGAATCTGGCGATAGGGCGACTCCATCTCGACGTCGTCGGCCACGATCTCCCAGCGACGGAAGGTCTCGTAGACTCCCGACTCGCGGTCGATCGCGACACGGATATCCGCGTCCTCGTCCGGATAACGTTTCTTGGCCGCCGAGGCCAGAGCCGCTTCCATGGCCTCGAAAATGGTCTCGCGCGGCACGCCTTTTTCATTGGCTACCGCATCCACGACCAGCAACAGTTCTTTGCTCATTACCGCCACTCCGCGGGCACCACCAAGGCGCCCGTACGTTTCAGTCAGTGTTTCTTGCCTGCGCCCTGGGCGCCTTTCTTCGGTGCCGGAGCATATCCGAGCGCCACCCAATCCGGCACCAGGCGCGCGCTTTCCACGTCTGCATGTTCGAATTGCATGCGTCCGACGCCGTCCACGTCAACCGCGATCTGCGCCTCGTCAACCTGCACAATCCGACCACGCAGGCGACGCCGGTTGTCGATCGGCGCCTTCAAGGTCACCTTGACCTCGTCGCCGACGAACCGCGAAAAATGCTCCGCGGTGAACAGCGGGCGGTCAATGCCTGGCGAGGACACCTCGAGCACGTAATGCCCGGGAAGCGGATCCTCGACATCCAGTATCGCCGAGAGCTCACGACTCGCCGATTCGCAGTCCTCGATGTCCACCTCACGGCCTTCGGCATCGATGTACACGCGCAACGTGCCCTGCCCACCGGAGGGGATCCACTCCACCCCGAAGCAAGTCAGTTCCAGGTCCGCAAGAACCTCGTCGAACCGGTGCGCCAGTGACTGCGTATCCAAGCGTTCGCAACTCCATGTTTCAAAAACAAAAAATGGGCTTGACGCCCATTTCCCTAGGGTGGCCGTTGGATCCAACACCGGCCATTGCGCATCCTTGCGCCCAACAAAAAAGCCTCGCGAGGAGGCTTTTTTGCCAGAAGGTTCTGGTAGCGGGGGTAGGATTCGAACCTACGACCTTCGGGTTATGAGCCCGACGAGCTGCCAGACTGCTCCACCCCGCACCGGAGAAAGAGAACTATAGCGTTGCGACGATCTCTTGGCAATACCGATAGGCTCTGGAAACGCGTATTTCTTCAGTCTGTGGCAAGTTTCCAGAGACCACGCGGGACCTGATTCGGCTAGCCAGCGAAGGCCATTTGACACCAGCCCAGGAGCGGTCCCCAGTAGACACTCAGCACAAGCAGCGCCAGCGCGTTGATGGACAGGACCCAACGCAGCGGAAGGTCCGGCTGCGGCTTCAATTCCTGGCCCTCGACAGGCGCGTCGAAGTACATCACCTTGACCACACGCAGGTAGTAGTACAAACCCACGATCGCCGCGATGGCGGCAACGATGGCCAACCACATCATGCCCGCATCAATGGCAGCCTTCAGGATAAGGTACTTGGCGAAGAAGCCGAACAGAGGCGGCACGCCGGCCAGCGAGACCATCGCAAGCATCATCAGGAACGCCATCCAGGGCGAGCGCTGGTTCAGACCCTTGAAGTCGTCGATGTTGTCGCATTCGAAGCCGGCACGTGCCATGGCCAGGATCACGCCGAATGCCACGGTCGACATCAGCGCATAGCTGATGGCATAGAACAACGCTGCCGCATACCCGGCTGGCGTGGCATTGACCAGGCCCAGCAGCAGGTAGCCCATGTGCGCGATGGTCGAGTAGGCCAGCATGCGCTTGAGGTTGGTCTGCACGATGGCGACAAGATTTCCGATCACCAGCGAGAGCACGGCCAGCACGGCGAACATCAACTGCCACTGGTGAAGGATCGGGCCGCCAGGACCAAACGCCGACAACAGCCGATAGGCCATACCGAAGGCTGCCAGCTTGGAAGCCGAGGCAATGAAGGTGACTGTCGCAGTCGGCGCACCTTCATAGACATCCGGCAACCACATATGGAACGGGGCCGCACCCAGCTTGAAGGCGATGCCGACGATCATGAAGATCAGGCCGAATCGCAACAGGTTGGGCATGTCGGCGTGCAGTGCCGCAGCGTGCAACTGAGCCAGGTCCAGGGTCCCGGTCGCGCCGTAGACCATGGACATGCCATACAACAGTGAGCCCGAGGCAAGCGCACCCAGCACGAAGTATTTGATGGCCGCTTCCGAGGACACACGCGAGTCACGGTTGAACGCCACCAGCGCATAGGAGGACAGGGTCAACAGCTCAAGCCCCAGATATACCGTGACCAGGCTGCCGGCGGAAACCAGAAACATCACGCCGAGCACGGCAAACAGCGTCAAGACGTAGAACTCGCCATGCCAGAGATTGCGATCTTTCAGATACGGACGCGAATAGACAAAGACCAGAAACACCGAGAGCAGCGCGAAAAGTTGCAGGATCTCGGCGGCACGATCGCGCACGAACATGCCATCAAAGGCGGTCACCGGCACGGCCGGTTGCCCACTGACGACCAGCCAGCCTGTCACCACCGTGACAATAATGGCCAACCAGTGCGTCGCGTTGCGCTGATCCGGCTTGATGAAGGCATCCATCAGCAACAGGACACACACGGCTGCGACCAGATAGATCTCCGGCAGCAGGACAAGGATGTCGTTCCAACTCAGCATGCGGCAGTCCTCAGATCTTGCTGATCGCCAATTGATGGACAAGGTGATTGATCGACCCGCCCATCAGATGAACCAAGGGCTCGGGCCAGATACCGATACCCAGCACGACCACGGCGAAGGCGCCCAGCACGAAGGCTTCGCGGCCATTGATGTCCTTCATCGCGGCCACCTTGTCGCTGGTGACATCGCCCCATACCACGCGCTTGACCAACCACAGGGTGTAGCCCGCGCCGATAACCAGGGTGAAGGCCGCGACCAGCGCAATCCAGGGGTTGGCGCTGAAACTGGCCAGGATCACCATGAACTCGCCAACGAAACCACTGGTGCCCGGCAAGCCGATATTGGCCATGGCGAAGAACACCATGAACAAGGCGAACCATGGCATCACGTTGACCAGGCCTCCGTAGTCCTTGATCTGGCGCGTATGCAGGCGGTCATACATCACGCCGATACACGAGAACATGGCGCCCGAGACGAAGCCGTGCGACATCATCTGCACCATGGAGCCCTGCAGGGCCAGCTTGGCTGCGTCGTAATTGCCCAGTTCGCGCACCAGGATGAACACGATGAACAGACCCAGCGTGACAAAGCCCATGTGCGCAATCGATGAATAGGCAACCAGCTTTTTCATGTCCTCCTGGACCAGCGCCACGTAACCGATGTAAATGATCGGGATCAGGCTGAGCACGATCACCAGCCACGCATAGTGCGCCGAGGCATCGGGCAGCATCGGCAGCGAAAAGCGCAGGAATCCGTAGCCGCCCACCTTCAGCATGACCGCCGCCAGGACCACGGAGCCTCCGGTTGGCGCCTCCACATGGGCATCCGGCAACCAGGTGTGCACCGGTACCATGGGAATCTTGATCGCGAAGGCGATCAGGAAGGCGAAGAACAACCAGCTCTGCTGGCTCATCGTCAGCGGCGTAGCCGCCATCGTGGCCATGTCGAAGCTGCCGGCCTGCTGGTACAGGTAGATCAGGCCGACCAGCATGAAGATCGATCCGAGGAATGTATAGATGAAGAACTTCAGCGTCGCATACACGCGACGTGGTCCACCCCAGATACCGATGAGGATGAACATTGGTATCAGCATGGCCTCGAAAAACACGTAGAACAGCAACGCGTCGGTGGCGCAGAACACGCCGATGAGCAGGCCTTCAAGCACCAGCATGGCGGCCACGTACTGATGCGGCTTGTCGTCCTTGATCACGTCCCAGGCGCCGATCAACACCAGCACCCCGACAAAAGTGGTCAACAGGATCAAAGCCACCGAGATGCCATCCACGCCGAGCGCGTAGTTGATGTGCAGGGACTCGATCCAGGGATGGACTTCGACCAGTTGCATCACTGGTCCGTTGGTGTCATAGCCGGTCAGCAGGAACAAACTGGCGACAAAGGTCACGATCGCCACCAACAATCCAATCCAGCGTGAAAGGCTGCTGCGGCTGCCGGCGATCAGCACCGGCACGGCGCCGGCCATGGGCAGCCAGATCAGCAGGCTAAGCAGATGATTCGACATAAGTGCTTGCTTCCCTGAGTGCTCAAACGTGCCCGAACCACCAGAACCCGCCAAGCAGCAGGATCAGGCCGAGGATCATGGCAAACGCATAGTGGTAGAGGAATCCGGACTG
This sequence comes from Oleiagrimonas sp., assembly GCF_027858935.1. Taxonomy (GTDB): domain Bacteria; phylum Pseudomonadota; class Gammaproteobacteria; order Xanthomonadales; family Rhodanobacteraceae; genus Oleiagrimonas. The sequence continues at coordinate 20,531 of NZ_JAQIBU010000005.1, forward strand.
GAGGCGGCGCATCCGGGATGCAAGGCGCTGTACGAGTCCGGTGGAACCGTCGATGGCGCCGTCGATCATCGCAGTGTCGCCGGCCTTCCAGAACAGGCGGCCCAGTTTGACGCCGCCGCGTGCAAAGACCGCCTGGTAGACCTCGTCGAACCAGAACTTGCGATCCAGCACGATGTACACCGGCTTCAGGACACGCTTGATGCGATCAGCCATGGACGGATTGAAGATGTACACATAGGTGGTGATTACAAAGCCGAGCACGACGAGCGCGAAAGGCCATCCGGCAAAGCCTTCAAGACCCTTGCTGAATGCGCCATGGTAATGGGTCGCCATTTCGGCCAGCACATTGTGTGCTTGCTGCACGTGGATGGCCTTGCCGAACCAGGTGCCGTAAAGCATCGGACCGACAGTGAAATAACCAATCAGCAAAGACGGTATGGCCAGCATGATCAGCGGTATCGTCACCACCCACGGCGACTCCTTCGGAGGATGTGCCAGCTCGCCAGGCTTGTGATGGTGGTCCTTGCCATGTCCTTCCTGAGCGTGTGAGTCCACCACCTTGAAGCGCTCCTTACCGTGGAAGGTCATATGCATCAGGCGGAAGGTGTACAGCGCGGTTACCAGGGCGCCGAACAGCACGCAAAAGTAGGCATAGCCTGCGCCCCAGCGATGCGCCTCGCCGGCGGCCTCGATGATGGCGTCCTTGGAATAGTAGCCGGAGAAGAACGGCACCCCGCACAGGGCCAGCGAACCCACCCACATGGTGATGTAGGTGATCGGCATGTACTTGCGCAGGCCGCCCATGTGGCGCATGTCCTGCTCATGATGCATGGCGATGATCACCGAACCGGCGCCGAGGAACAGCAGCGCCTTGAAGAAGGCGTGCGTCATCAAGTGGTAGACCGCACCGGCGTAGGCAGACACGCCCAGGGCGACGGTCATGTAGCCCAGCTGCGACAAGGTCGAGTAGGCAATGACGCGCTTGATGTCGGTCTGCACGATACCGATCATGCCGGTGAACAATGCGCCGGTGGCGCCGATCACCATGATGAAACTAAGCGCTGTCGAGGACAGCTCGAAGATCGGCGACATGCGCGCGACCATGAAAATGCCGGCCGTGACCATTGTCGCTGCATGGATCAGCGCCGAAATCGGGGTCGGGCCTTCCATCGAATCGGGCAGCCACACATGCAGCGGTACCTGCGCCGACTTGCCCATGGCGCCGATGAACAGCAGGATGCCGATCACCGTGGCCGCATCCCAGGTATGCCCCTGGGTGATCTGCAGCGTCTTGCCGACCAGGCTCGGTGCATGGTCGAACGCAGTCTGGTAGTCGAGCGTACCGAGGAAATACAGCACGGCTGCAATGCCCAGCACGAAGCCGAAATCGCCCACGCGATTGACCAGGAACGCCTTCAGGTTGGCAAAGATCGCGCTTGGGCGCTTGTGGTAGAAACCGATCAGGAGATAGGACACCAGACCCACCGCTTCCCAGCCGAAGAACAGCTGCATGAAGTTGTTCGACATCACCAGCATCAGCATGGAGAAGGTGAACAGCGCGATGTAGCTGAAGAACCGCTCGTAGTTCTCTTCGTCGGCCATGTAGCCGATGGTGTACACATGCACCATCAGGGACACGAAGCTCACCACCACCATCATCATCGCGCTGAGGCGATCGATCATGAATCCGACGCTGGCGTTGAACTTGCCGATCTGGAACCAGGTGTAAAGGTTGTGGTTGTAGTTGGATGCGCCACCCCAGACCAGCTGGTACAGCACATAGAACGACAGTACGCAGGACAGGCCGACACCGAGAATGGTCACCCAGTGCGAGCCGGAGCGGCCGATGCGACGACCGACAAACCCGGCCAGCACGGCGCCCGCCAGAGGTGCCAGCGCGATGATCAGCAAGATGGAGGTGGGAAGCTGGTGCATGTGTCCTTAACCCTTCATCGAGTCGATGTCGGCGATGTTGATGGTGTTGCTGTTGCGGAACAGCAACGTCAGGATCGCCAGGCCGATCGCGGTCTCGGCGGCGGCCACGGTGAGAATGAAGAACACGAACACCTGCCCCGCCACGTCGCCATGAAAGCGTGAAAAGGCAACGAAATTGATATTGACGGCTAGCAGCATCAATTCGATCGACATCAACAGCACGATGACGTTCTTGCGATTGATGAAGATACCGGCCACCGCGATGCAGAAAAGCACGGCGCCCAGCACAATGAAGTGTGAAAGCGTGATCATGATTCGGACTCCTGCGGGCGTTCGGCATCCATCTTGACGATACGCATGCGTTCACGATGCTTGATACGGACCTGGTCCCCCGGATTCTGCCGACGTGTATTCGGCTTGTGCCGGAGAGTCAGCACCACGGCGGCTATCAGGCCCACGGTGAGGATCAACGCGGCGATTTCGAACGGCAGCAGGAAACGCGTGTACAGCGCCTGACCCAGCCATGCCGTGTTCGACAGGCCTGCCGCGGCGGCAGGGTCGGGGCCCATCAGCGACGCATGCATGGCGCGCACGCCGATCAAGCCGAGCATTTCCACCAGCATGACCGCGGCCACGATGATACCCACCGGAAGGTACTGGATGAAATTCTCGCGCATGCGCTCTTGGTTGATGTCGAGCATCATGACCACGAACAGGAACAGCACCATCACGGCTCCGACATAAACCACGATCAGCACAATGGCCAGGAATTCTGCCTGCGCCAGCAGCCAAAGGCAGGCCACGCTGAAGAAGGTCAGTACCAACGAAAGCACCGCATGCACGGAGTTGCGCATCGTGATCACCAGCAGCGCGGAACCCACCGCAACGGCCGAGAAGGCATAGAAACAAATTAGTTGCAGAAGCTGTGCGCTCACTTCATCTCTCCAGCCAGCCGCGTGTATGTGGTTTGGTTCATGTAGATCACCATCAGCGGTACGCAGCGTCCTGGGCGCGGGCTGCGGCGATGTCCTGTTCGTAACGGTCGCCGATGGCCAGTAGTTTGGCCTTGTCCACCACATTCTCACCGCGCTGTTCGAAGTGATACTCGTGGATCGAGGTCTCGACGATCGAATCGACAGGGCAACTCTCTTCGCAGAAACCGCAATAGATGCACTTGAACAGGTCGATGTCGTAGCGCGTGGTACGCCGCTGTCCATCCTCGCGCGGTGCCGAATCGATGGTGATCGCAAGTGCCGGGCACACCGCTTCGCAAAGCTTGCACGCGATGCAGCGTTCCTCGCCATTGGCATAACGGCGCAAGGCATGCAGTCCGCGGAAGCGACTGGACTTGGGAATGTGCTCCATCGGGAAACGGATGGTGTACTTGGGCTTGAACATGTAATGCAATGTCAAGCCCAGGCCCTGGAACATCTCGATGAGCAGAAGACTCTTGAAGTAGCTTGTGATTCTGGACATGTCTGATCAGCCTCCGATCGTGACCCAGCCGAAGTACTTCATGCAGCCGGTAACAAGCACCCACGCAATCGTGATCGGAATGAAGACCTTCCAGCCCAGGCGCATGATCTGGTCATAGCGATAGCGCGGGAAGGTGGCGCGGAACCACAGGAAGAAGAACGAAAAAAGGAATGCCTTGACGAACAGCCACCACCAGCCGCCCGCACCGATCCAGCCCCAGGAGGCCGGGAACGGGCTCAGCCAGCCGCCCAGGAACAGCACAGCGGCGAGGAAGCTGATGAGGATCATGTTGGCGTATTCGGCCAGGAAAAACACCGCGAAGGCCGAACCGGAATACTCGACATGGAAACCGGCGACGATTTCCGATTCGCCCTCGGCGACGTCGAAAGGTGCCCGGTTGGTCTCGGCCACCCCGGAGATCCAGTAGATCACGAACACCGGAAGCAATGGCAGCCAGAACCAGTCGAACATGCCCTTGGGCCCGGCTTGTGCATCGACGATCGTGGTCAGGTTCAGGCTGCCTGCCAGCACCAGCACGCAGACCAGCGACATGCCCATGGCCAGTTCGTAGGAGATGACCTGTGCTGCCGAGCGCATTGCGCCGAGCAATGCGTAGCGCGAATTCGATGCCCATCCGGCCAGAATGATGCCGTACACACCCACTGAACTCATCGCCAGCAGGTACAACACACCGGCATTGATGTTGGCCAGGACCATGCCCTGATCGAATGGCACCACGGCCCAGGCGGCCAGCGCAGGGATCAGGGCAAGCATGGGCGCCAGGAAAAACAGGAACCGGTTGGCGTTGGCCGGGACCAGGACTTCCTTGATGAGGAGCTTGACCACGTCGGCAAAGGCCTGGAACAGACCCAGTGGACCAATCTTGCTGGGTCCTATGCGTACATGCATCCAGCCGATGACCTTGCGTTCCCAGTACACGAACATCGCCACCGCCAGAATCAACGGCACGGTGATCGCGAGGATCTTCAACAACGTCCAGAGGACGAGCCAGAGTTCAGCTGCCATGCGCTCAGGCCTTCGTCAGGGTGATGGCTGCGCC
>NZ_JAQIBU010000051.1 GCF_027858935.1 Oleiagrimonas sp.
ACACTCTGGATCCAGAAGAAATTGCCGTTTCGCCAGTCGCTCCATTCGTAGGTGACCAGCAGGCTGCCGACGGCGTGTCCATCACGCTCTGCGACCAGGTAGAACCCTCGTGCGGGGTTGTCCAGCACAGCTTGCACCCCCTTGCGCAGTACGTCCGGATCGAGTGTCTTGTCCTCGGTCTCAGCGGCCATGGCAGCGTTCCATTCGACCAGATGATCCAGATCGGCAAGGGTGGCGGGGCGGATGGTGATTGCGCTCATGACAAGACCTTATCTCATGCAAACAAGGGACGTGGGGTGCGGTTCAAGGTCAATGGCATCGCCCGGAACCGCCGCGAAAAGAGCATCCATGCGTACGTGGAGTCCGACAGGACCGATTGATCCCCTGGGTTCTTGATCCACCCCGCTTTGCATTCATGCACACGGGCATGCATCACGCACCCTTTTTTGCGCTGCGTGTTGTGCCCAGCTTGCGCGTCAGGGTGTTGCGTCCCACGCCCAGCGCTGCGGCGGCGCGGCCGCGCTGGTTATCGTGTACGGTCAGGGAAGCCTCCAACAAGGTCTGATCCAGAGCCTCGCGAGCCCGCGCATGGATATCCGCCTCATCCTCGGCCAGGGCCTGCTCCGCCCAGGCGCGCAGGGCCTCGGTCCACCCCGCGCCCGTAGCCGCCGGGGTGTCGGAGCGGCCTCGGCCAAGATCAGCCGGACGGATCTCTACGCCGGGAGCAATCACCGCCAGGCGGCGACAGAGGTTTTCCAACTCGCGTACATTTCCGGGGAAATCATGCCGCGCCAGCGCACGCAACGCCGCGGCCGAGAAGTGTTTGGGGGACACCTTCAGCTCCTGCACCGCGGCAGCGAGGAAATGCCGTGCCAGCAAGGTAATGTCCTCGCGCCTCTGGCGCAGCGCCGGCAACGCAATGCGCACCACATCGAGGCGATGCTTGAGGTCGGCGCGAAAGCGACCCGCCTCGATCAGGGTGTCCAGGTCCTGATGGGTAGCGGCAATGATACGCACGTCGCAACGCAACAGTTCGCGGCCGCCGACGCGGTAGAACTCGCCCTCGGCCAACACCCGCAACAGACGCGTCTGCAATGATGCGGGCATGTCGCCGATCTCGTCCAGGAACAGGCTGCCGCCTTCGGCCTGCTCGAATCGTCCGGCATGCCGGCGCGAGGCGCCGGTGAAGGCACCGGCCTCGTGGCCGAACAGTTCACTTTCCAGCAACTCGGCGGGAATGGCGGCGGTATTCAACGCGACGAACGGACGCTCTCGCCGCGCGCTTTCCGCATGCAGGGCGCGTGCGACCAGTTCCTTTCCGGTCCCGGTCTCACCGGTAATCAGCACGTTGAGATCGCTTGCGGCGACCCGGCCGATCAGCCGGAACACTTCACGCATGGCTGTGCTTTCGCCCAACAGCGCGTCACTTGTCACGATTGCGGGCGCCTCGCCGGCCGGCATCTCGGCCAACACCCGGCCCACCGCCTCCACGGCATGGTCCAGGTCGAAGGGCTTGGCCAGGTAGTCGGCCGCTCCCGCACGATAGGCTGCTGCCGTAGTGGCGATGTCGGTGTAGGCACTCATCACGATCACCGGCACCTCGACCTCCTCACGCAACTGCTGCAACACATGGATACCGTCATCGCCGGGCATCCGCACATCCGTCAGCAGGAGTATGGGACGCGCTGTGGTCAGCGCTGCCAGCACCGCCTCGCCGCTACCGAATTCCCGCACCGCGTAGCCCGCATCCCGCAGCGCCGCGGCCAACACAAAGCGCACATTGCGATCATCGTCGGCAATCCAGATGTCAGCATTCATGGCGTGCAGTTACTCCGGGCATGTGCGTGATCATGCGTGCGTATCGCGCAATGGCAGTAACAGGGAAAACACCGTGGACCCGGGTTGGCTGTTGCAGCGCAATTCGCCACCGTGCTCGTGGGCTGTTTCGCGGGCCAGGGCCAGTCCCAGGCCCGTGCCGTCGGGACGACCCGAGACCAGGGGCTGGAAAAGACTATCGCGCAACTCGTCCGGCACGCCGCCACCATCGTCAAGCACATCAACGCGGATTGCGGTGCGCTCCATGCGCTCACCCAGTCGCAGGCCATGCTCGACACGCGTGCGTAGTGTGACCTGCTGCGCGCCGGCCTCGACCGCATTGCGCATGAGGTTGAGGATCAACTGTTGCAGGCGGTCGGCATCTCCAGTACAAGCTGGCAGGCTCGGATCATAGTCGTGCAGGATGCGCGGCGCCTGCACCTGTCCATCCATGACGGCAGTGGCCCGACCCAACAACACGTGCAGGTCGATTTCGCCCAGTTGGGGACGGCCGCCGTGATGCAGCAGACGATCGGCAAGGGTGGCCAGGCGGTCGGCCTCGCTGATGACCATCCCGGCCAGCGCCGCCAGCTCGCTGTCGTCGATCCGGCGCTGCAGCAATTGCGCCGCGCCGCGCAGACCGGCGAGTGGATTTTTCACCTCGTGGGCAAAACCGCGCAGCGTCGCTGACAGCGGCGTGGCATGCATGGACGCGTCGGCCAGCGCATGCACCTCCAGAAGCAGGTGCCCGGCATCGTGAACCTGCAAATCGAGGTCGGCGCCAAAGGTCTCGCCGCGCAGGGTGTGCAGGGTCACCGCGCGCATGCGCATGCGCTGCGGATCAGCGAATACGCGAGCGCACTGTTCGGCAAACCTCGGCTCGCCGACCAGACTGGAAAAAT
>NZ_JAQIBU010000299.1 GCF_027858935.1 Oleiagrimonas sp.
GAGCGGTAGACGCCGGCTCCGTCCATGATGTCGTTGCGGATGTTGGGCTCGCCCGTACCCACCCAGACCACGCTGGGGTTGGAGCGTGACACCGCGATGGCACCGATGGACGCGCTGGCCTCGTGCTCGAAGATCGGCTTCCAGCTCTCGCCGCCGTCGCTGGTCTTCCACACGCCACCGGCCGCCGCGCCCACGTAATAGATCAGCGGATCGCCCGGGATACCGGCCACGGAGGAAACGCGCCCGCCGGCCACCGCCGGACCCAGGTCACGTACGTGCAACTGCGCGAACGGGTCCTTCGGATGACCCTGCGGTTGTGCCGCAACGGCAAGCATCGGCGCCGACAGCAGCGCGCAAATGAACATGATCAGGCTATGACGGAACTTGAAGGTCACAACGGTTCTCCCTGGCGAATCCACTGCCACGCCCTGCACACATTTCGCGCGGCACATGGCACCATCTTTTTCATAAATTTCTCGCGCATACAAGTGACGAAAGTTTGCACCCGTTGGCAAACATCCACGGGGGCCGTTCCTTGCATGCAGGCAAGGACCTCCATGGCGGGGCCACAATAGGCGCCCGTATCGCAGCCTCAAGGCCGCTCGCATGTAAGGTATCTGCAAGGCCAGGGCGTACACTTGTAAGGCTGCGCCGGGCAGGCGCCGCAACCGCTCCCGCATCGCACCCGGATACCGCCATGAATCTCAGCAACCGCATCCCAAGACCCTGGGTGGACCGCCGCAACACGGCGCGCCTGCTCCTGACCACCGAACTGGACAAGTTGCCCGCCGATGAACGCGAGATCGTGGAACGGTTCATCAACCGCAAGCACATCGCGCGCAACGTACTGCACGAATTCGACCAAAGCATGAGCTTCGGCGAGCGCCTTGCCGACAAGGTGGCGGAAGTCGGCGGCAGCTGGACGTTCATCCTCGCGTTCCTGTTCGTGATGTCGGCCTGGATGGGCTTCAACAGCTTTGTGCTGCATCGCGCGGCCTTCGATCCCTACCCCTACATCCTGCTCAACCTGGCGCTGTCGTGCCTGGCCGCGCTGCAGGCCCCGGTGATCATGATGAGCCAGAATCGTCAGGCCGAGGCCGACCGTGCACAGGCCAAGAACGATTACGAGGTCAACGTGCGCGCGGAACTGGAGATCCTCCAGGTGCACGAGAAGATCAATGCCCTGCGCGACAGCGAGTTGTCCGAACTGCTCGAAACCATGCGTCGCCAGGATATGCTGCTGACCGCACTCAACGCCCGATTGACGCCGGGCGACGGCTGATCGCCCGCGTATCGAATGTGGACGCACGCGCCTCCAGGATCACGCCCTGCTGCGTGCAGGCGCGGTTCCCGGCTTCAGCTTCTTTTGCTTTCAAACGTAATGGCTCCAGAGCAGGCGCGCTGATCGAAGCAGATCCATCCACGCGTTCATGCACTTCTCGCATGACCCGTGGAGATCCGTATCACTGGCGGCCCGCGTATAACCGCTGTTTGGCTTGGCATGGGTCGGACCGGAACCTCGCAAGTGGACGCAATCCCGGCTGGCGACCCGACATGGCCCAAAACGCAATTTTGGCGCTCGCTACCCCGGAGAATCGATGCATGTCTGACCGCGACACCCCCGTGTTCGAATCGGTCTGGGACTATCCCAGGCCACCGCGTCTCGAACCTGTCAGTGCGCGCCTGCGCGTGGTCTTTGCCGATCATGTGATTGCCGACACCACGCGCGGCTATCGCGTGCTGGAAACCAGCCACCCACCGGTCTACTACCTGCCGCCGGACGACATCGTGGACGGGTGCCTGGTCCGCGCGATCGGACACACATGGTGCGAGTTCAAGGGTACGGCATCCTACTGGACGCTTGAGCTCAAAGGACAGCGCTCCAAGCGCGCTGCGTGGAGCTACCCCGAACCAGGCGCGGCGTTCCGTCCCATCGCCGGTTATGTCGCCTTCTACCCAAGTCGGATGGACGCCTGCTGGGTCAATGACGAGCAGGTGACCGCACAGGAGGGAGACTTCTACGGTGGCTGGATCACCTCCAATGTCCGCGGTCCGTTCAAGGGCGCTCCCGGCACCCTGGGCTGGTGAGCGGAGGATGAGCGCAACCGTGGTCCGGGGCCTTCAGCCACCTGCCCAGGTACTGGTGACCGGCGCCAGCAGCGGCGTGGGCCTGGCCGCCGTGCGCCAGTTGCTGGCCCATTCCGGCGTGACGCGTGTCTTTGCCGTGTCGCGACACGCGAGCGCCTGCGAAGCACTGCGCACGCTGGCTGCGCAAGCGCCCTTGCAGCTTGTCCTTTTAGACGCCGACCTGACCGACGAAAAAGCGTTGTCTGCTCTGGCCCGGCAGCTTGCCGACCAGACCGATGCGCTGCATCTTGTTTTCCATGCTGCCGGCGTGCTGCACGAGGGCAAGCTGCAACCGGAAAAGAGCGTGCTCCAGGTGAACGCGAGCTCGCTGCAACAGGTGTTCGCGATCAATGCCTTCGCACCCATACTGCTCGCCGCGGCAGTGATGCCCCTGCTTGGGCACGACCAGCCCTGCGTGTTCGCCTCGCTTTCCGCGCGTGTCGGCTCGATTGGCGACAACCGGCTCGGCGGTTGGTACGGTTACCGCGCCTCCAAGGCGGCGCAAAACCAGTTGCTGAAAACCTTCGCCCTGGAACTGGTCCGCCACAACCCCAAGGCGTGCTGCCTGCTGCTGCATCCGGGCACGGTCGACACGCCACTCTCGCAACCGTTCCAGAAGCGCGTGCCTGCCTCGCAAATGTTCACGCCGGAACGCGCCGCCAGGCAATTGCTGGAGATCATCGCCCAGGCCCGGCCACACGACAGTGGCAGCTTCCTGGCCTGGGACGGCACGGCGATCGCCTGGTAATCGGACCGTACGCTCAGCCGTGCCAGGTACGCCAGAGCATGTAGCCTGCAACGACGACAAGGGCGCCTGCAAACACAAGGTTCAGTGCACCGCGGGTGCTGGCCAGGCGTTTGGCCAGCATGGCACCCAGCCAACCGCCGACAATGCCGCCGCCAATGAACTCCAGCGTGATGTGCCACTCGGGCATGATGCCCGAGTGCATGTAGCTCAGCGAGGTCGTCAGGGCCGAAGTGCCGACCGCGAACAGCGAGGTGCCGACCGCATAGATGGTGCTCATGCCGCTGGCGAAAATCAGCCCCGGCACGTACAGGAAGCCGCCGCCGATGCCGAAGAATCCGGCCATCGTTCCGGCACCAAATCCGACCGCGCCCAAGCGCGGCAGCATGTGTGGTTTCGGCCAGGTGCTTTGCGCATTGTTGCGCCGACCCCGGATCATCAGGAAGGCCACCACCAGCATCAACAGCGCAAACAGGAACACCAGATGCTTGCCGTCCACGATCTTGCCCAGCGTTGAACCCAGCCAGGCACCGATGATCATCGGTGGCGCGAATACAAAGGCGGCCTTCCACCGCACATGACCCGCGCGCGCATGGGGAATCAGGTTGGCGAAGGCATTCAGCGAGACGGCCAGCGCGCCGGTGCCAATGGCCTCATGCGGATCCTTGACGCCGACCACATACAGCAGCAGTGGCATCGCCAGCATCGAGCCGCCGCCACCGATCAAGGCCAGCGAGAAGCCCACAAGGGTGCCGCAAAACACCGCCACTGCCGGCAGGGCCCCTGGATCTGCAATCATGCTCCGGTCCCTTCTGCGTGCGGCCCTTTGTCGCTGCAGAACGCGGTGAACAGGGCCGACATCAGGGTCAATGCACGCGGATCGCGGATGGAATAAATCATCGACTGGGCCTCCCGCCTGGCCTCGACGATGCCTTCGCGGCGCAGCAGCGCCAGTTGCTGCGAGATCACGCTCTGCGCCAGGCCCAGTTCACCGGCCAGCGTGTTGACCGAGCGTTCGCTCTCGAACAGCTGGCACAGGATCATCAAGCGTCGCGTGCTGGCCAGGGACTTGAGCATGGACACGGCCGAATCGGCATTGTCCTGCATGATTTGGACCGAATTGCGCTGCGACCATGACTCGCGCGATCCCGACAGGAGCTGCTGGTTCATGAGGAGACCCCCATCTCGCGCAAGCGGCCCTCCATATCGGACAGATCGTACCCGGCCTGAGCGGCGGTCCGCAGGATCTGGTCGACCGGCATGTCCATCGCGCAGGCCTGCAGGGCCCACATGGTGGTCGAACGCATGCCGCTGCGGCAGAACGCATGCACCGGGGCCGGCATTTCGTCCAGTGCCCGTGCGAAAGCATCCACCGTGTCCCGGGTCCATTGTCCCGGCACCACCGGAATGTAACGGTACTCGATTCCCAGTCGACGCGCCGCAGTCTCCAGTGCTGCATGCTCGGGCTGGCCGTTCTCCTCGCCGTCGGGACGGTTGTTGATCAGGCTGCGTACGCCCAGATCGGCGAGTCCGGGCAGGTCTTCGGGGCGGACTTGCCCGGAAACGCGCAGGTGGGTCGTAAGTACATGGCTTTGCATTGGAATTTCCCGGTCTTCAGACCCGTTTGAAAGCATTGAGGGGGATTTTCAGATAGCGCATGCCGTTACTTTCCGGAGGCGGAAGGAGCCCGGCCCGCATGTTGACCTGCACTGCCGGCAGAATCAGATGCGGCATCGACAGCTTGGCATCACGCGCCGTGCGCATGGTCACGAAGTCTTCCTCGCCCACGCCGACATGCACATGGATATTCTCGCGCCGCTCGGCGTCGATACTGGTCTGGTTGACATAGGCATCACGCCCCTCGGGCTTGTAATCGTGGCAAAGGAACACGCGCGTGCTTTGCGGCAGCTCGAACAGGCGCTGGATCGAGCGGTACAGCGCATGCGCATCGCCCCCCGGAAAATCACAGCGTGCGGTGCCGTAGTCGGGCATGAACAGGGTATCGCCGACAAACGCCGCATCACCGATCACATGGGTCATGCAGGCCGGTGTATGCCCGGGGGTATGCAGGGCCATCGCCTGGATGCTGCCGATCGCGTAGGTTTCGCCATCGTGGAACAGATGGTCGAACTGGCTGCCGTCGCGGGCAAAGCCGGAACCGGCATTGAACAGCTTGCCAAACACATCCTGCACTGCGGAAATATGCTCGCCGATGCCCAGCGTCCCGCCCAGCTGGTCCTTGATGTAGGGCGCGGCCGAGAGATGGTCGGCGTGCACATGGGTGTCAATGACCCACTCGACCTCCAGCTTCCGTTCACGGACGTAGGCGACGATGCGGTCAGCGCCGGCATGGCTGGTACTTCCCGAGGCCGGGTCGTATTCCAGTACGCTGTCGATCACCGCGGCACGACCCGTCTGCGGATCGCTGACCACGTAACTGAAGGTATTGCTGTCGTCGTCGAAGAAGTCCCGCACTACGGGCGCCTTCGGTTGCTCACTCGTCATGCTGTTCCTCCCTCTCGCGTCGGACGTCGGTACTTCCCGACCACTGGGCCGCAAGCCACCATCCACCGGCCATGGCAACCACGAAAGCCCACAGGTCTGGCTGGCCACCACCAATCGAGACCAATGCCGGACCCGGGCAATAGCCGGCCATGCCCCAACCCATCCCGAACAACGCGGCGCCACCAAGCAGGCGCCACTCGATATCCTTCCGGGTCGGCCAATGGAAGGCCTCGGCCAACAGCGGCTTGCGTTTTTTTCCGACCCAGCGATAGCCGATGGCAGTGGTCAGCACCGCACCACCCATGACCAAGACCAACCGCGGGTTCCAGTGTCCGAACACGTTCAGGAAGCCCAACACGACCTTGGGCTGCGTCATCCCGCCAAGCGTCAGGCCGACACCGAACAACAGTCCGGAAAGCAGGGCCATGATCAATATTTTCACAGGCCCACCACCCAAACGTGCCGCATCATGTAGACCGTGAGGATGCCGGTGAGCATGAACACCACGGTCGCCATCACCGACACGCGCGACAGGCGCGCGATACCACATACGCCATGTCCACTGGTGCATCCGCTGCCCAACCGTGTCCCGACGCCAACCAGCAGGCCCGCCGCCAACATCCAGGGCAGCGATACCTGCGGCGAACCGATACCGGAACGCCCGGTCAGCAGCCACAGCACGCCGCCGGCCAGCACCAGGCCGAGCACAAAGGCCAGACGCCAGGCACGGTCGTGCGCCCCCGTGACCAGTCCGCCTGCGATGCCGCTGATGCCCGCAATGCGGCCCAGTGTCGCCAGAAGCAGGACGGCCGACAGGCCAATCAATACGCCACCCGAAAGGGACTGGATCCACGGACTCATATTCTTACCTTTGCATATTTGAAGAAACGCATGTTCATGTCGGCAGCGCATCGTGTCAACCTGAGCCGGGTCCGCAACCAGCGCATTTTTCGTCGGCGGGAACGGGCCGTGCCGGATCATGCGTTCCGGGCATTAACTTGCCTTGACAATTATATCTATGGATATATTATGCGCGGCATGCAAACCGATCCGGCCCCTGTCATACACCGTCCGCCAAGTCTTGGCGTGCTGATCGGACAGGTCCGAAACGAGCTGGTTCGCGCGCTGGAAACCGAACTGCATCGCCAGGGCGTGGACTTGCGCTACACCCAGTTCCTGGCCCTCAAGCGCCTGGCCATGGATGGACCGATGCACGCTGGCGAACTGGCTCGCGCCCTGGAGCACGATGCCGGGGCCATGACGCGCGTGATCGACCAACTGGAAAAGAAGGGATATGTCGTGCGCCAACCCAATCCACAGGATCGGCGCGCCCTGCGGCTTGCCGTCACCGAGTCGGGCATGGCGACATGGCAGCTTATTGCCAAGTCCCATGAGCGCACGCTCGAGCGCGCCCAGCATGAATTGACCACCGAAGAACGCGCGCAGCTGTTTCGCGCGCTGGAACGTATCCACGCCGCGCTGTGCGCCTCATGACGCCATCCTTCACGCCCAGACCACCGACCATGCGTATTGTCCCGATCCTCCTGTTTTCAGCGCTCGCCGCCGCCCTCGCGGGCTGTGCCAGCATGGGCGGGCCGCATCCCGCATCGCAGCCTCGCCAAGCCGGCCAACTGCAGGCCACACGCAGTTTTTCCGGTGTACCGACGGCAAGCCAATGGCCGGCAGGCGACTGGTGGACCGGACTGGGTGATCGGCGCCTGAACACACTGATCCACGAGGCGCTCAAGGACAATCCGGACCTCGCCATGGCCCGGGCCCGCGCACGCGCAGCCGAAGCCCGGGCCGGCGCTGCCGATGCCGCCAACCAGCCGCAACTGAGCGCCGGAGCCAGCATCTCCGGCGCGCGTCTGCCCACGACACTGATCGCACCCCCGTATGGAGGCCACTTCAACTGGGTCAAATACGGCTACCTGAAATTCAACTGGGACCTGGACCTGTGGGGTGGCCAGCGCGACGCATGGGAAGCTGCGGTGGGCCGAGCCCGCGCCGCGGCGATCGATGCCCGTGCCGCTCGATTGGATATTTCGTCCAATGTGGCACGTGCGTATGCCCATCTCGGCTATGCCTTCGAGCAACGCGACCTGGCGCACAAGGATCTCGATATTGCGAAAAAGGTGCTTCGCCTGACCCGGCAACGCCTGACAGCGGGTATCGACAACCAGCTGCAGGTGCAGCAGTCCAGCAGCGGACTGGCCACGGCGCGACAACGCATGGCCGCGGCCGACCGCGGCGTCTCCCGCGCCCGTCTGGTGCTGTCGGCGCTGCTCGGCAAGGGGCCCGATCGCGGCCTCCAGATCGCCCGACCGTCCACGCTCACTCCCGCAGCCGTGGCCCTGCCCTCGAAGCTGCCGGCCGAACTGCTGGGCCACCGCCCGGACGTGGTTGCCGCCCGCCTGCGCGTGCAGGCCGCCGGCAAGGACATTGCACGCGCAAAGACCCGCTTCCTGCCCAATATCAGTATCGGCGCACTCGCCGGACTGGCCTCCGGTAGCGGCACCTCGCTTTTTCAGCTGCCGGCACGCTTCTACCAGGTGGCGCCTGCGGTGAGTCTGCCGATCTTCGAGGGCGGCAGACTGCGAGCCAACCTGGCCGGGCGTGAGGCCGAGCGGGATCTGGCCGTGGCGCATTACAACAAGATCCTGGTCAACGACCTGGACGATATTGCCGACAAGCTCGACGCCATGCATGCGGTGCAGTCCCGGACGGCTGCGCAACAGAGCGCACTCACAGCGGCGCGCGAGACGTGGACATTGGCGATGCAGCGCTACCAGTCCGGCATCGGCAATGACTTGCAGGTGCTCAGGGCCCAGCACCAGTTGCTGGCTGCCAAGAGTGCCCGTGACGCGCTGCATGCCGAGCAGGTCGACCTTTCCATACAAATGATTCAGGCACTGGGTGGCGGCTTGCAACTGAAAACCGCTGCCGTCCACTCCTCCAGGCCTTCCCCCGATTCTCACCGAGACACCCCATGAGCAACGAACAGGACAACGCTGAAACCAACGCCGAAAACAAGCGCAAGGGCCGTCGCGGATTCCTGTTGCGCGCGCTGGTGCTCGTGATCGTGCTGGTCGCGATCGGATGGACCCTCTGGTACATATTCGAGGGACGCTGGTACGCCGACACCGATGACGCCTACGTCAAAGGCAACGTGGTGCAGATCACGCCGCAAGTGCCCGGTACCGTCGTCAGCATCGGCGCGGAAGACGGCGACCTGGTACATGCCGGACAGGTGCTGGTGAAGCTCGACCCCAGCGACGCCGAGGTCAACCTGCAGATGGCCAAGGCCAACCTGGCGCGTACCGTGCGCCAGGTGCGTGGCTTGTTCAGCAACGTGCAGAGCGCACAAGCCGACCTGAAGACACGACGGATCGCGCTGTCCAAGGCACGTGCAGACTACGAGCGACGCAAGAACCTGGCCAGCAGCGGGGCCATATCTGCCGAGGAACTGGCGCATGCCCGTGACGCACTGGACGCAGCCAAAAGCGCACTCAGCTCCGCGCAGCAGCAATACCATCGCAGCAAGGTGCTGGTCGACGACACCGTGATCGCCTCGCACCCGGACGTGAAGGCCGCTGCCGCCAAAGTGCGTGCAGCCTACCTGGCCTACGTGCGCACCACGCTGGTGGCGCCGGTCGACGGATATATCGCCAAGCGCACCGTGCAGGTCGGGCAGCAGGTGCAACCGGGCCTTCCACTCATGGCCGTGGTTCCGCTGCACCAGGTCTGGGTGAACGCCAACTTTAAGGAAACCCAGCTTGGCGACATGCGCATCGGCCAGAAGGTCACGATGGTCTCGGACCTGTATGGCAGCGATGTGACTTTCCATGGCCGCGTGGCCAGCCTGGGCATCGGCACCGGCAGTGCGTTCTCGCTGCTCCCGGCGCAGAACGCCACCGGCAACTGGATCAAGATCGTGCAACGCGTGCCGGTGCGCATCACGCTGGACCCTCACGACATCGACAAGCATCCGCTGCGCATTGGCTTGTCCATGAGCGCATCGGTGAACCTGCATGACAAGAGCGGCCCGGTGCTGGCACAGCACACATCAAACAAACCGCAACTCACCACCGATGTCTACAAGCGGCAGTTGCACGCCGCCAATCTACTGATCAAGAGGGTCATCCACGCCAACATGGGGCACAAGGGGAACTGAGCCGCCCAACGCCGCCGACTGCCTCCGCAGCCGGCGGCTCAAACTACCTTTCACGACCCGCCTGACGGGTCGCCCTCCAACGAGCATACGCGCTCCCGCATGCCTGCAGCCGACCGTTGCAGCCGATGGCCATGGATACCCATTTTCGCCCCCCCAACCTGGCATTGACCACGATCGGCCTGTCGCTGGCCACGTTCATGCAGGTGCTCGA
>NZ_JAQIBU010000098.1 GCF_027858935.1 Oleiagrimonas sp.
GGCATACCCGATCCGGCAGCCGTCCAGGGTAACGAGGACACGCGAACAGGCGCCTACCTGCGAGCCTGGACCATGCTGCGCCGACGGGTGGAATTGCTGCTGGCCCTGCCCATCGAAAACCTCGACAAGCGGGACATCCATGCTGCGCTTGCCGCCATCGGCAACACGGTGGATCCGACATGAACAGCAAGTCGCCCCAGGTCCGGCCACCAGTCCGCATCGCGTTTTTCGCACGCTATCTGAGCGTGTGGGTGCTGCTGTGCATCGTGGCTGGAATCGCATGGGGGCATGCCTTCCCGAGTGCAGTTGGGGTATTGGCACGGCTCCAGGTCCGGCAGATCAACCTGCCTGTGGCCGTTCTGGTTTGGCTGATGATCGTGCCGATGCTGCTGCGCATCGATTTCGCCCGCTTGCTCGAGGTGCGCCGCCAGGTACGCGGCATCGGCATCACGCTGTTCGTGAACTGGGCAGTGAAGCCGTTCTCGATGGCGCTGCTGGGCTGGCTGTTTGTGCGACACGTGTTCGCGGCCTGGCTGCCGGCCGGTGAACATGACGCCTACATCGCCGGCCTGATCCTGTTGGCGGCCGCGCCGTGCACCGCCATGGTGTTCGTGTGGTCAAAGCTGTGTAATGGCGAACCGCACTTCACGTTGGCGCAGGTGGCTCTGAACGACACCATCATGGTCGTGGCCTTTGCCCCGATCGTGGCGTTGCTGCTGGGCGTGGCCTCGATCCAGGTGCCATGGGGAACCCTGCTGCTTTCAGTGTTGCTGTACATCGTGGTGCCGGTGGTTGTCGCGCAACTGTGGCGCCGGTTTCTGCTGCAACGCCACGATGCTGCCACGCTGGAACGGGTTCTTGAACGCATCGACCCGTTGTCGACCGGCGCCCTGCTGGCCACGTTGGTGCTGTTGTTCGGATTCCAGGGCGAGGCGATCCTGCGCCAGCCGCTGATCATCGCGATGCTGGCGGTGCCCATCATCATCCAGGTGTATTTCAACGCCGGACTGGCGTATGCGCTCAGCCGCAAGCTGGGCGTGCCACACTGCGTGGCCGGACCGTCGGCGCTGATCGGTGCCAGCAACTTCTTCGAGCTGGCCGTGGCCACGGCGATCAGTCTGTTCGGGCTGCGCTCGGGAGCCGCCCTTGCCACCGTGGTCGGGGTGCTGGTGGAAGTTCCGGTGATGCTTTCGGTGGTGCGTATCGTCAACCGTACCGAGCACTGGTTCGTGGAACGACAGCTCTGAATTAAAGCGTGCTAGCCCGGATAAGGCTCCGGCCGTACCACGGGCACTCCCTGCGGTGGTACCACGGGCACTCCCTTCGGTCGCACCACAGGCACTCCCTTCGGTCGCACCACAGGCACTCCCTGCGGTCGCATCCGGGATGGGCCGGGGAACGGTCCTGCATGGTTTGCCTGGATGCAAGGGTTTCCTGGATGCGCTTTGCTTATCCGGGCTACGGCTCTGCCGATGGTCGTTGGGCACAAACCTGGTCGAGGGCATCAATAAGGAAATCAAGGTCACCAAGCGCGTGGCCTATGGCTACCGCGAGGATGCCTGGTTCTTCCTCAAGATCCGCCCGGCATTCCCCGGAGTTGGGTGAAGAACCTAAAAAAAAGCATCCCGACTTGCGTCGGGATGCCCTGTATTGTGCGGACGGAAAGATCGATCAGTAGCGGTAATGGTCCGGCTTGTACGGGCCGTCCACCGGCACGCCGAGGTAGTCGGCCTGTTCCTGGGTCAGCTTCGTCAGCTTCACGCCGATCTGCTCCAGATGCAGGCGAGCCACTTCCTCGTCCAGCTGCTTGGGCAGGCGGTAGACCTGCTTGTCGTAGCTGTCCTTGTGGGCCCACAGGTCGATCTGTGCCAGCGTCTGGTTGGAGAAGCTGTTGGACATCACGAACGCGGGATGGCCATGCGCGCAGCCCAGGTTCACCAGCCGTCCCTCGGCCAGCAGGTAGATGCTGTTGCCGTTGGTGAAGGTGAAGCGGTCCACCTGCGGCTTGATATTCTCGTGCTTGATGTCCTTGGCCTGCTGCAGCTTCTCGACCTGGATCTCGTTGTCGAAGTGGCCGATGTTGCAGACCAGGGCGTTGTCCTTCATCGCCTTCATGTGGTCGAGGGTGATGATGTCCTTGTTGCCGGTGGTGGTGACGTAGATGTCGCCACGACCCAGGGTCTGCTCGACCGTGGTCACCTCGAAGCCTTCCATCGCCGCCTGCAGGGCATTGATGGGATCGATCTCGGTGACGATCACGCGAGCGCCGAAGCCCTTGAGCGAGTGCGCGCAACCCTTGCCCACGTCGCCGTAGCCACACACCACAGCGACCTTGCCGGCGACCATCAGGTCGGTGGCGCGCTTGATGCCGTCGGCCAGCGACTCGCGGCAGCCGTACAGGTTGTCGAACTTGCTCTTGGTGACCGAGTCGTTGACGTTGATCGCCGGCACCAGCAGCTTGCCCTGTTCGGCCAGCTGGTAGAGGCGGTGCACGCCGGTGGTGGTCTCCTCGGACACGCCCTTCCAGCCTTCGGCGGCGGTCTTCCAGAAGCCCGGGCGCTCGCTGCGGGTCTTCTTCAGCAGGTTCTTGATGACCTGCTCCTCGGTGCTGGCGCCGGGCTGGTCGACCCAGTCCGAACCGT
Source organism: Oleiagrimonas sp. (assembly GCF_027858935.1). Classification (GTDB taxonomy): domain Bacteria; phylum Pseudomonadota; class Gammaproteobacteria; order Xanthomonadales; family Rhodanobacteraceae; genus Oleiagrimonas. The sequence goes on from NZ_JAQIBU010000098.1 coordinate 2,643, forward strand.
TTTCCATGTCCAGGCCGTGATGGATCAGCAGGGTCGCGTCACCGCCGTCGTCGACAATCAGCTCGGGACCCTGCATGTCCGGATGGGTCAGCATCTGCAGCGTGCACTGCCAGTACTCTTCCAGTGTCTCGCCCTTCCAGGCGAATACCGGCACGCCGCTGGCGGCGATGGCCGCGGCGCAGTCGTCCTGGGTCGAGAAAATGTTGCACGAGGCCCAGCGCACCGAGGCGCCGAGTTCAGTCAGGGTCTCGATCAGGACCGCGGTTTCCTTGGTCATATGCAGCGAACCGGACAGGCGCACGCCCTTGAGCGGCTTGTCCGGCGCATATTTGGCGCGAATCGACATCAGCCCGGGCATTTCCTGCTCGGCCATGCGGATGCGGCGGCGACCGGCCTCGGCCAAGGCGATATCGCGGACGTTGTAATCAGGCTTGCTAGCGTCTTTGGCGACGGCGTTCATGTGTACGACTCCAGGCAAAGTTGAGACGGGCGCAGTTGCTGAGGTTGCCGAGCCTGACTCGATCCGGGCGGTTCGCCGGTGCTTCCGGAAAATCGACCGGGACGAGATGCAACGCCCCTCGGCCAAGAATGGGATGTTCCATTATATCGCTTCTTGCGGATACGTGGATGAATACGTGCGCAAGGAGCTGTCGGATGATGACTGAAGCGCGAAAACTCTGGACCTCATGGCCTCTGGGCAGGCCACGTTCAGAAGTTTCTAACCCGTTCTTGCGTATGATGTCCGGGTGACCTACAGGAGGATGCATGATCCATCAGGCTGATTCGGACGACCTTCGCAACATCGATTTCCCCCCACATGACGGACCGCTGCGCGACGATGTACGCCAATTGGGCGCGCTGGTCGGGCGCATGCTGGCCGAGCAGGGAGGTGAGGCTTTCTTTGACCGCGTCGAGAAAGTACGCACCGCCGCGATCCGGCGGCGTGAATCCGGCGCCGGCATCAGCGGCCTTGCCGGCAACCTTGCCGGCCTGGAGCCGCACGCAGCCGAGGCTCTTGCGCGAGCATTTGCGACCTATTTCCAGATGGTCAACGTGGCCGAGCGCGTGCATCGTATCCGGCGCCGCCGGGACTACCAGCTGGCCGGTGCCACGGCGCAGCCAGAGTCCCTTGCCGACGTGCTTGAAGCCCTGAAACAGCGGGGCGTCGGTGCCGATGAACTGATGGAATGGATCGGCCGTCTCGACGTCGAACCCGTATTCACCGCCCATCCCACAGAAGCCGTGCGCGGTTCGCTGCTGGAGAAGGAACAGGCGATCGTGCAGACCCTGATCGCCAATTTCGATCCCAGTCGTCCGCCTGCCGAGCGCGAGGCCGATGCCGCGCGCATGCGCATGGCCCTGACGGCCGGGTGGCAGACGGCCGAAGCCTCGCCGGTACGCCCCAGCGTGCAGGACGAGTTCGATCATGTGAGTTTCTATCTGACCGGCTCGCTGTATCGCGTCTTGCCGGTGTTCTACGAATCCATGCAGCGCGAGATCGCCAAGGTGTACGGCGAGTCACCGGAGCTGCCGCGCCTGCTGCGCTTCGCCTCCTGGGTGGGAGGGGACATGGACGGCAACCCCAACGTAGGCGCCGATACCATCGCCGAGACCCTGCGTTCCCAACGCGCGATGGTGCTGGAGCGTTACATCGAAGAATGCGCGCATCTGGCGCGCGCGCTCAGTCAGACCGAGGATCGCGTTCACGTCAGCGCGGACCTGCGCCAGCGCCTGGATGCCTATCACGAACAGTTTCCCGATCAGGCCGCGCAGATCCGTCCGCGGCATCGCGACATGCCCTACCGCTGCCTGCTGAGCCTGATGAGCGCGCGTCTGAACGCCACCCTGGACGATCACGCGGCGGGCTATCCGAATGCCGACGGGTTCGAGGCTGACGTTGCCTGCATCGCGGCCAGCCTCAAGCAGCACAATGGCGATCACGCGGGCCTGTTCGCGGTGCGACGCCTGCTGTGGCGGGTGAACACCTTTGGTTTCCACCTGGCGCGGCTGGACGTGCGCCAGGATTCGCGCGTGCACAACGATGCGCTGGCTGCCTTGCTCAATGATGCCGGATGGAGCGAGCGCGACAAGCGCGACCGCGCCGAGCGCCTGCGCGCGCTGGCGTCCGGCGACCAGGCATTCGAGGCCTGCGACGACGAGACCGCACAGTCCCTGCGCGCCGTGTTCGAAACCCTCGCCGATGCGCGCCAGCGTTACGGCGTGGCCGCCACCGGGCCGTATATCATCTCCATGGCCGAGTCCGCCGCTGACGTGCTGGCGGTGCTGGCTCTGGCACGTTATGGCGGTTTTACCGACGACGGTGGTGCCGTGCCGCTGGACGTGGCGCCTCTGTTCGAGACCGTGGACGATCTGCGCAATGGTCCCGACACGCTGCGCGCCCTGTTGAAGGACCCGGTATACCGCGCGCACCTGACCGCGCGCGGCGACAGCCAGCTGATCATGCTGGGCTATTCCGACAGCGGCAAGGACGGTGGCATTCTGGCCGCGCGCTGGGGCTTGCAGCGCGCCCAGGCGGAATTGCTGGACGTGGCTGGCGAAGCCGGCATCCAGCTGACCTTCTTCCACGGCCGCGGTGGCTCGGCCAGCCGCGGCGGTTCGCGCATCACCCCGGCGCTGATGGCCTCGCCGCGTGGCAGCGTGGCGGGCCGCTTGCGCATGACCGAACAGGGCGAAGTGATCCATCGCAAGTACGGCATCCGCGCGCTTGCGCTGCGCAACCTGGAACAGACGGTGGGTGCTGCGCTACGCGCCAGCCTGCGTCCGCGCGAACCCGAGCCGCGCGAGGAACTGTGGAGCAAACGCATGACCCAGCTGGCCGGCTACAGCCGCGAAGCCTATCGGGAGCTGGTTGGTGACCCGCAGTTCGTGCCGTATTTTCGCACCGCCACGCCGATCGACGTGATCGAGCGCATGACCCTGGGTTCGCGCCCATCGCGTCGACGCGACATGCGCGGTGTGGAGGATCTGCGGGCGATCCCGTGGGTGTTTTCGTGGACCCAGTGTCGCGCCATCATGCCCGGCTGGTATGGGCTGGGCAGCGCGCTGACACGCGGCGTGGAAGAGTTTGGCCTGGAGGCGATGACCGAAATGGCCCATGACTGGCCATTCCTGGCCACGCTGATCGACGACGTGGAGATGGTGTTGGCCAAGGCGGACCTGGATATCGCCGAGGCCTTCTCGGAACTGTCCGGAGAGCTGCACGAACACTTCTTCCCGCGCATCCGCAGCGAGTTCGAGCGTACCGTGCAGGTGTTGCTCCAGCTTCGTCGCGCGGACAGCCTGCTCACCGATGACCGCCGCCTTTCGATCTCGATCCGATTGCGCAACCCGTATGTCGATCCGATGAGCCTGCTGCAAGTGGACCTGCTCAAGCGCTGGCGCAGCGAGGGCAG
>NZ_JAQIBU010000107.1 GCF_027858935.1 Oleiagrimonas sp.
GAGTTGGTGAAGCCGGTGGCCCACTTCGGGAACAGTTGTGGATGGCCGCTGAGGTCGGCGAGCGACGAGAAAATGGCGTCCGGCCGGCCGCTGATGATGTAGTAGCTCAAGTCCGGGCGAGAGGTGCCTTCAACCGAAACCGAATGATGGCCCACGTCGAAGCTGGCGGTCTTGGTGTCGACCAGCAGCCCGAAACCGCGGGTACTCCAAACGAACGGCGCGCCTGCACCGCCTTCCGGACAGGCCTTGGCGACCTGGTGTCCGCGACGCAGCAGCCCCGTGGTGTCGTGTTCGACCGTGGCGCAGTCGGGTGTCCCGTAGAGCGGCCCTTTCTCGGCGCTGAAACTGTGGATGCCGTACATCGGGGCGTCGCTGGCGTAGTCGAGGTCGAGCTTGTGCTGTGCCAGCTCGGCCAGGTCGGCTTGCCGCAGCAGCCATCGATGATGGATCCGGTCGCTGACCGAAAGCACCAGCGTGCGGGTGTCAAGCGACACGTCGAGCGACGGACTGGTCAGGGTCATGACGTGGCCGTGACGCCGTACCTGAACCTGCACGGCAGCATTGCGCGGTGCGTGGGGAGACATCACCAGCGACGGCGGCGTGGACTTTCCGTCCGGTTCGTAATGCACGTGCAGCACGTTGCCACGCACCAGCCGCAGTTCGATACGGTTTTGGCCCATCTGGACGTCGATGCCGTGGCCCTTCTGTAGCACCTGGACCTGTGGTGCGCTCACGGCAGGCGCCGTGCCGGCCCGGCCCGGGACAGAAACGAGACAGGCGCCCAACCCGAGCAGAGTCAGGGAGGAAACGATGCGGTGCGATACGCGAAAATCCATGGAGATCTCGAGGTCGGGGCGCCAAGTAATGTCTGGCGCGTCATTGCATCAGCGAGTCATTGCACGATGGCGGTGGAGTAGGGCGGCAGGGACAGCAGGTGGCCGTCCAGTTGGACGCCCTTGCGCGTGTGCCGGATCACGTGTGTGAAAGGACCTGCCAGCAGCTTGACCTGCTGCGGCTTCCCGGAAAGGTTGTGCACCACCAGCAGGCGCTGCGCGGCGTCGGCGCGCACGTAGGCGGAGATCGGACCGCGGTCGGCCGGATACGGCGCGATGCTTCCATCGCGCAGCGCAGGCAACTGACGCCGCCAGTGGATCAGGGTGCGGTAGAAGTTCAGCAGCGAATCGGGGCGATCGCGTTCAGCGGCCACCGAAACGTCAGCGGAAGTATTGACGTGATCGGTTTCCCAGCGCGTTTCGCCGGGCGCATCGGCGCTTCGGTCCCAGCGCATCGGCTCGCGAATGTCCGGGTCGGGCTTGGAGCCGCGCATGCCGATCTCCTCGCCGTAATAGACAAACGGGTCGCCGGGCAGGGTCAGCAGCATGGCCGCGGCCATGCGCATGTGTTCGCGGTTGCCATCCAGTTGATCGATCACGCGATCCTGATCGTGGTTGCTCAGGAACGGCGTGTCGGTGGCCGTGCCGTGCGCGGCGCGATCGAAGCGGCGATGCGCGCGCTGCAGCCGTGCGCCGAGGTCCGCACTTCGTTCGCTGGCAGCACTGCCGATCAGGCTGTCGGCGAGGGGGAAGTTGAAGACCGAGGTGAGGGCGGCGTAGTAGGGTGCCAGTTGGATCTCCTGCTCGGCCGAGACCTCGCCGACCAGGAACACCTTTGGATCAACCTTCTTCATGGCCGCGTGGAACTGCTTCCACCAGGCCACGTTTTTCGCAATGGCGTGGGGATTGTCGTCGTCGGACTTGAAGTTGATATAGATGTGTTTGGCCGCGTCCAGGCGGAAACCGTCCACGCCTTGCTTCAGCCAGAACTGACCGACCTTGATCATTTCCCTGCGCACGGCCGGGTTGTCGTAGTTGAGATCGGGCATCTGGGACGTGAACACACCCAGGTAGTGCTGCCCGTCGGGCGCCTTTCGCCAGGCGTGATCGCCCCACGGATTCTCGCGTTTCAGGTTGGCGTGCTTGCCGGCCCACACGTACCAGTCGTGGTAGGGGCTGTTCGGGTTCTGCGCCTTGATGAACCAGGGATTGCGGTTGCTGGTGTGGTTGATCACCAGGTCCATCAGCACCTTGATGCCATCCGCATGCGCGGTTCGCACCAGGTGGCGCAGGTCGTCTATCGTGCCGAACTGCGGGTTGACCGCAAAGTAGTTGGTGACGTCATAGCCGTGGTAGGAGGGCGATGGGTTGATCGGTGTCAGCCAGATGCCGCTCACGCCCAGGGACTTCAGGTACCCCATTTTCTCGGTGATGCCGTTGAGGTCGCCGATGCCGTCGCCGTTTGAGTCGTAGAACGAGCGCACGAAAATCTCGTAGTAGACGCCCGAGGCGGGCGCATGCGCATAGGCAGCGGTGGCGCGGGTCGTCTGCCCGGCGTGGACAGCTGGCGCGGCGGCCAGGAACAGGCTCAGGAAAACGGCGAACAACAGGGAACGGCAATCCGGCATGGCCTACTCCAGGATGCGGGTAAATGTCCAGCGGCGCCTCTGGGGCCCGCCTGACCGTCGTGCGATCGGCATCGCGCGACTCACGTTCTACCTTGCCATGGATCGCACCTTCCGGCGGATATCTGCGCCGTTACGCATACGTATTCATTGCGATCAAGGGCGTGATTCACGGGTGGCGGCGCGACTCGGGCTGGTGCGGTTGGCGACATCACTCAGTGCGGTATCGGGGCCTTGCAGTGGTGATCGATGAATGTTTCGTGCGTGGGCATCTGCTCGGTCGCGCGCCGCACCAGGGCGCGGATGTTGCCAAGAAATTCGTCCAGTTGCGCCTGCGCAAGGCCGTCCGCCAACGGATGGTGGTACTGCGGCACGATACCCTGGCCGATCATCACCTGCAGCCAGCCGACCTCGGTGAACAATTCCTCGCCTTCGCGGAAGATCTGTCCCCCGGCACGGAAGATATCGATTTTGCGGCGCAGGCTTGCGGGCATTTCGATGTGGGCGCAATGCGTCCAGAACGCCGTGTCGCGGCGTTCGCTCGCACGGTAGTGCAGGATCAGGAAGTCGCGGATACGCTCATATTCAAAACGCGTCTGGCGGTTGTACTCGTCGACCAGCGCGGCGTCGAAGTGCCGGTCCGGAAACAATGCCAGCAGCCGGCTTACCGCGGACTGGATCAAGTGGATGCCGGTCGACTCAAGTGGTTCCATGAAGCCTGCGGCCAGGCCAATGGCCACGCAGTTGCGGTTCCAGAAGTGTTTGCGGCAGCCGGTGGTGAAACGCAGTGCGCGCGGGTCTCCGAGCGCCTCGCCTTCCAGATGGGCCAGCAATGTTGCGGTGGCCTGGTCATCGCTGATGAAGTCGCTGCAGTACACGTGGCCGTTGCCGCTGCGGTGCTGCAGCGGGATGCGCCATTGCCAGCCGGCATCGCGTGCGCTGGCCTGGGTAAACGGACGTAGCGGCGCGGCCCGTGCGCTGGCCACGGTCATGGCGCGGTCGCACGGCAGCCAGTGCTGCCAGTTGTCGTAGCCGGTCTTCAGTGCGTCCTCGATCAGCAGGCCGCGAAAACCGGAGCAGTCGATGAAC
>NZ_JAQIBU010000116.1 GCF_027858935.1 Oleiagrimonas sp.
CTGATCTCGCCGCCACCGCATCACGACATCTATTCGATCGAGGACCTGGCGCAGCTGATCCACGATCTCAAGCAGGTCAATCCCGAGGCCCTGGTCTCGGTCAAGCTGGTCAGCAATGCCGGTGTCGGCACGGTGGCCGCGGGCGTGGTCAAGGCCGGCGCCGACCTGATCACCGTGTCCGGCCACGACGGTGGCACCGGCGCCAGTCCGCTGACCTCGCTCAAGTACGCCGGAACACCCTGGGAGCTGGGTCTTTCCGAGACCCGACAGACCTTGCTCAAGCATGGTCTAAGGGATCGTGTGCGGCTGCAGACCGATGGCGGCCTGAAGACCGGCCTGGATGTCATCAAGGCGGCCATGCTCGGTGCCGAGAGCTTTGGTTTTGGCACCGCACCCATGGTGGCTTTGGGCTGCAAGTACCTGCGCATCTGCCACCTCAACAATTGCGCCACCGGTGTGGCCACCCAGAACGAGCTGCTGCGCCGCAACCACTTCATCGGGCTGCCGGAAATGGTCGAGAATTATTTCCGTTTCCTGGTCGAGGACGTGCGTCACTGGCTCGCGCGCCTGGGCGTGCCCAGGCTGGAGGACATCATTGGTCGCACCGACCTGTTGGAGCAGATCGAGGACACGCGTTTGCACGGTGACGCCCTGGACCTGGCGCCGCTGCTGTCCAACGCCGACGCCCAGCCTGGCATGAAGCCCTACTGCACCCATGCACGCAACCCGGTGCGCAAGACAGCAGAGGTGGTGAAGCGGATCCAGGCCGACACCGCCAGCGCCGTGCAGTCAGGCAGTGGCGGTCGCTTTGCGTATGCCATCGGCAATGCCGATCGTGCGGTCGGGGCGCGCCTGTCCGGTGCCATCGCAAAGCGCTGGGGTGATGCGGGCATGGCCGAGCATCCGCTCACCCTGGAACTGACGGGAAGTGCGGGGCAGAGTCTGGGAGCATGGAACGCTGGCGGCCTGCATATCGACCTGACCGGCGAAGCCAACGATTATGTCGGCAAGGGCATGGCCGGGGGCCAGATTCTGGTGCGCCCACCGGCGGATGCCGGATATGCCAGCCACGAGGCGCCGATCCTGGGCAACACCTGCCTGTACGGCGCCACCGGTGGCGAGCTGTTCGCGGCCGGCACCGTGGGCGAGCGCTTCGCGGTGCGAAATTCAGGTGCCCTGGCGGTCACCGAGGGCGCGGGTGACCATTGCTGCGAGTACATGACCGGCGGCATCGTGGTGGTGCTGGGCCGCGCCGGGCTCAATTTCGGCGCCGGCATGACCGGCGGCTTCGCCTACGTGCTGGATCTGGACCGTGATTTCGTCGACCGCTACAACCACGAGCTGGTCGACATCGTGCACATCACACCGGAAGGCACCGAACATCACATGCAGCACCTGCGCGGTCTGATCCAGCGCCATGCCGAGTTGACCGGAAGCGCCTGGAGCAAGCGCCTGATCGACGACTTCCGCGGCGTGCTGCATCGTTTCTGGCTGGTCAAGCCACGTGCCGCGAGTCTTGAAGCGCTGGTCGAGGAATTGCGGAGGGCCGCATGAGCAACGAGAAGAACTTCCGCTTTGTTGATATTCCGCGGTCCATGCCGCGCACCTTGCCCGTGGCCGTGCGTGTGATCGGGCACGACGAGATCTACGGCGATTTCCTGCCCGATGATGCCACCGATCAGGCCGGTCGCTGCATCGATTGCGGCAACCCGTATTGCGAACATGCCTGTCCACTGCACAACTACATTCCGAACTGGCTGAAGCTGGTCGAGGAAGGCCATCTTTTCGCCGCCGCCGAGCTGATGCACCAGACCAATCCGCTGCCCGAGGTGTGTGGCCGCGTATGTCCGCAGGATCGCCTGTGCGAAGGCGCGTGCACGCTGGAACAGGGCGACTTTGGTGCGGTCACCATCGGCAGCGTCGAGCGCTGGGTGACCGACCAGGCACTGCGCCAGGGCTGGCGTCCCGATCTCAGCCGTGTGCAGGCGACCGGCCGCCGCGTGGCGGTGATCGGTGCCGGTCCGGCCGGCCTGTCCTGTGCCGACGTCCTGGTCCGGCATGGCATCGAGGCACACGTGTTCGATCGCTACGAGGAAATCGGCGGCCTGCTGACCTACGGCATTCCGCCGTTCAAGCTGGACAAGCAAGTCGTGCGGATGCGCCGGCGCGTGCTGGAGTCCATGGGCGTGCAGTTTCACCTCAACACCGAGATCGGGATCCACCGCGCCTTCGACAGCCTGCTGAACGAATTCGATGCGGTATTCATGGGCACCGGTGCCTACCGTGCGCTGGACGGCGGGCTGCCCGGTCTGCAACTGGACGGCGTGCACGCAGCCTTGCCGTTCCTGATTGCCAACGTCCGTCGACTGATGCGCGGGTTGCCGCTGGACCCGCAATATGATGTCGCCGGAAAGCGTGTGGTGGTGCTGGGCGGTGGCGATACCGGCATGGACTGCGTGCGCACCGCGATCCGCCTGGGCGCCAGTGAAGTCAGCTGCATCTACCGCCGCGACGAGGCCAACATGCCCGGTTCGCGACGCGAGGTGCGCAACGCGCGCGATGAAGGCGTGAAGTTCATGTTCCATCGTCAACCGCTGCGCATCATTGGTGACACCCAGGTCACCGGCGTGGACATGGTCGAGACGCGCCTGGTCGACAGCGGCGACGGCCGTCCGCGGCCGCAGAATGTGCTCGGCAGCGAGCATGTGCTGGAGGCGGATGTGGTGATCATAGCGTTCGGGTTTCAGGTGGATCCGCCGGCCTGGGCTGAGGCTGCGCATATCGAGCATCTGGCATCCGGGCGGACCATCGCCGGGGCCGATGGGCGGTTGCCGCATCAGACGTCGCATCCGCGGGTGTTTGCGGGTGGGGATATGGTGCGTGGGGCGGACCTGGTTGTCCG
>NZ_JAQIBU010000125.1 GCF_027858935.1 Oleiagrimonas sp.
CTGCCGTTCCAGGCACCACCGTTTGACCAGATCAAGGACAGCGACTTCGAGCCGGCCTTCAAGCAGGGCATGGCCGACCAGCTCCAGCAGGTCCAGAAGATTGCCGACAACCCGGCCAAGCCCACCTTCGACAACACCCTGGTGGCGCTGGAAAAGTCCGGTCAGACGCTGCACCGCGTGGAGATGGACTTCAACGCCCTGTTCTCGGCCAATTCCGACCCGGCCCTGAACAAGGTCAATGAGGAGATGTCGACCAGGCTGGCTGCGCACAGCGACGCGATCTACCTCAACGACAAGCTGTTCCAGCGCATCAAGACGCTGTACGACGAACGCAATTCGCTGAAGCTGGATCCCGAGTCGGCGCGCCTGCTGGAGTGGTATTACAACGGCTTCGTGCACCATGGCGCCCAGCTGTCGGTGGCCGACAAGACCAAGCTCAAGAGCCTCAATGAAAAGGCGTCCAGGCTGCGCTCGCAATTCGTCAACAAGCTGCTGGCCGCGACCAAGGCCGGCGCGTTGGTGGTGGATGACAAGGCCAAACTGGACGGTTTGTCCGAAGGCGAGATCGCGGCCGCCGCGCAGGCTGCCAAGGACCGCGGGCTGGACGGCAAGTGGGTCATCCCGCTGCAGAACACCACCCAGCAGCCGGCCCTGGCCGAGCTCACCCATCGCGACGTGCGCCACGAGCTGTTCGAGCATTCCTGGAACCGCACCGAGAAGGGCGGCCCCAACGATACCCGCGCCACCATCGCCCAGCTGGCCAAGGTACGCGCAGAGAAGGCCAAGCTGCTGGGATACCCCAACTTCGCGGCCTGGAAGCTCGAGGACCAGATGGCCAAGACACCCAAGACGGTGCTCGACTTCGTCCACGCGCTGGTGCCGCCGACCATGGCCAAGGCGCGTCACGAGGCTGGCCAGCTGCAGTCGATGATCGACAAGAGCGGCAAGCACTTCAAACTGCAGGCCTGGGACTGGGAGTTCTATGCCAACAAGCTGCGCAAGGCCAAGTTCAATCTTGACCAGGACCAGGTCAAGCCGTACTTCGAGCTCGACAATGTGCTCAAGAACGGCGTGTTCTACGCCGCTCACGAGCTGTACGGCCTGACCTTCAAGGCGCGCAAGGACATCCCGGTCTACAACCCGGACGTGAAGGTGTTCGAGGTGTTCGACAAGGACGGCAAGCCGCTGGGCCTGTTCTATGCCGATTACTTCAAGCGCGACAACAAGCAGGGCGGCGCGTGGATGGACAACCTGGTGGGCCAGTCCACGTTGCTGGGGACCAAGCCGGTCATCTACAACGTGTGCAACTTCACCAAGCCGGCGCCGGGCCAACCCGCACTGATCAGCTTCGATGACGTGACCACCATGTTCCACGAGTTCGGCCACGCGTTGAATGGTTTCTTTGCCAACACGAAATACCCCAGCCTGTCCGGCACCAATACGGCGCGTGACTTCGTCGAGTTCCCGTCGCAGTTCAACGAGCACTGGGCCAGCTATCCGCAGGTGTTCAACCACTACGCCGTGAACTACAAGACCGGCAAGCCCATGCCCAGGGCGCTGGCCGAGAAGATCCACAAGGCCGCCAACTTCAACCAGGGCTATGCCCTGGGCGAGCTGCTCTCGGCGGCGCTGCTGGACATGAGCTGGCACACCATCCCGGCCGACGCGCCGCTGAAGGATGTGGACGCGTTCGAGGCCAAGGCGCTGAAGGACAACCACACCGACCTTTCCTACCTGCCGCCGCGCTATCGCTCCAGCTACTTCATGCACATCTGGGGCAATGGTTATTCGGCCGGTTACTATGCCTATCTGTGGACCGAGATGCTGGACGACGATGCCTTCCAGTGGTTCCAGCAGCACGGGGGCATGACCCGGGCCAACGGCCAGCGCTACCGCGACATGATCCTGTCGCGCGGCAACACCGAGGATCTGGGCAAGATGTTCCGCGACTTCTACGGCAAGGCTCCGGACGTGGCCCCGATGCTGAAGGATCGCGGCTTGAAGTAGGCTCGCCCTGTCGTACGACAATGAAAAAGGCCGGCATGATGCCGGCCTTTTTCATCTGCACAAATCCGGAAGGTTCAGTAGGCGAACTCACGGAACACCGGGTCGACGCTGCCCTTCCACGGACCGTGGAACAGTTCCAGCTTGCGTTCGGCGGGGGTCTGGCCAGACTGTGCCAGTTCCAGCAGCGGCTGCAGGAAGATGGTTTCGTCGACGCCGTGCTCGTTGGCCTGGGCGCGGCGTTTGAGGCCGTGGCCGGCGATCTTCAGGGTTTCCAGGGCCAGGTCACGCACGGTTCCCTTGCGGAACGGCAATTTCAGCGCCTGCCGGGGCACCCCGTCGCGCAGGGCGTTGCGCTCGGCCATGCTGAAATCCTTGACCAGATCCCAGGCGGCATCCAGCGCGGTATCGTCATACAGCAATCCGACCCACAGCGCGGGCAGCGCGCACAACCGGCCCCACGGTCCGCCGTCGGCGCCGCGCATTTCCAGAAAGCGCTTCATGCGCACTTCCGGGAACGTGGTGGTGAGGTGATCGTCCCAGTCGCGCAGGGTCGGCATCACCCCCGGAAGTTCCGGCAGCTTGCCCTTCAGGAAATCGCGGAAGCTGCGTCCGGCCACGTCCACCGGGTTGCCGTCCTGCATGGTGAAATACATCGGCACGTCGAGGATGTAGTCCACCCAGCGCTCGTAGCCGAAGCCGTCCTCGAACACGAAGTCGAGCATGCCGGTACGGTCCGGATCGGTGTCGGTCCACACATGCGAGCGGTAGCTCAGGTACCCGTTGGGCTGGCCTTCGGTGAACGGTGAATCGGCGAACAGCGCGGTGGCCACCGGCTGCAGGGCCAGCGCCACGCGGAATTTCTTGACCATGTCCGCTTCGCTGGAGAAATCCAGGTTCACCTGCACCGTGCAGGTGCGCGTCATCATATCCAGGCCAAGGTTGCCGCGCGTGGGCATGTAGCGACGCATGATGGCGTAGCGGCCCTTGGGCATCCACGGCATCTGATCGCGCGTCCACTTGGGCTGGAAACCCATGCCCAGGAAACCCATGCGCAGTTCGTCGGCCACCGAACGCACCTCGGCCAGGTGGCCGTTCACTTCGCGGCAGGTCTGGTGGATGGTCTCTAGCATGGCGCCGGACAGTTCCAGTTGTCCGGCCGGCTCCAGCGTGATCGAGGCCCCGTCACGGAGCAGCGCGACCGGCATGCCATGCTCGCGGTTGATATCCCAGCCATGCTTGGCGGCGATGCCTTCCAGCAGCACCCGGATGCCGCGCTCGCCTTCGTATGAGGGCGCACGCAGGTCGTCCCAGTGGAAGCCGAATTTCTCGTGTTCGGTACCGATGCGCCAGGCGTCGCGAGGTTTTTCACCGCTGGCAATGTACGCCACCAGCTGTCGTGGATCGGTGATCGGGGTGGCTTTGGCGGAGCTTGGGATCGACACCAGATAATCCTTGCATGAGGTCACGCCCCACAGTGGGGGCGAATCTGCGCAATTGAAAGGGCTCGGGAGCCGATCACGTGACTCGGCGGGTCGTCAACTTCGGACTCAGGCGTGTTCACCGGGGTGGAACGCCAGCGCCAGTCCGTTCATGCAGTAACGCAGGCCGGTCGGGGGCGGCCCGTCCTTGAATACATGCCCGAGGTGGCCCTTGCAGCGGCGGCAGTGCACCTCGGTGCGGGTCATCCACAGGCTGTCGTCGCTGCGTGTGGCGATGGCGTGCGGAAGCGGTTTCCAGAAGCTGGGCCAGCCGGTGCCGGAGTCGTATTGGGTGGCCGAACTGTAGAGCGGCAGCGCGCAGCCGGCACAATGGTAGATGCCGCTGCGCGTCTCGTGATCCAACGGACTGCTGAAAGGGGGTTCGGTGCCGTCCTCGCGCAGGATGCGAAACTGCGCCGGGGTCAGTCGTTGGCGCCACTGGGCCGGACTCAGGTCCCAGCGTCCCGTGGCCGCGCCTGTGGCTGCGACTGCGACCGCCGACTCGCCGGCGCGGCGGCGGTCGCAGCCTCCCAGCAGCAGCGCACCGGCGGCGCCGGCGATAGTGATCAGGAAGTTGCGTCGTTGCATGCCTGGCCTCCGTCTAGGCTTCATGACCATCATACGGACCGGAAAGGCGGTTGGACGCTTGCGCGTGGCGTGCGGCGCGAACCCCACCTCAATCCTCATCCCTTATCCATCTTCCAGGCCGGGTGCCGAGAGCCCGGCAGGTGCGCGCAAGGCATCCGCCTATTCCCGCACCGCCGCGTAATCGCGTGCAGTCTCGTCCCACGGCGGCGCATCCAGGATCGCCGGCAGCACGTCGGCCGGCTCGGCCACGCGCTGCCACATGCGCGTGTGCTCGGGATTCATGAAGCGCGCGGCGATCACCTGCTGCATGAAGGCATCCAGCGGTCGATAGAAGCCCAGCGTGTCCAGCAGCACGATCGGGTTGAGGTAGATCCCCAGGCGCTTGAGCGTGATCGCCTCGAACAGCTCCTCCAGCGTGCCGCAGCCGCCGGGCAGGGCGACCACGGCGTCCGAGCCGGTCAGCAGGCGGTGCTTGCGCTCGCGCATGTCCTCGACCAG
>NZ_JAQIBU010000144.1 GCF_027858935.1 Oleiagrimonas sp.
TGCAGGCCAGATGTTTCACAAGTCCACCCGTACACGCGGGATCCGCCGATCAAAGACCAGCCTGCCGGGGACGCGAGGCATAGTGGCAGTGGCCTCGAACCTGCGCACCCACGAGTCGCCGATGTACGACGCATACAAGGCGCCTGGATAAAGGTCGTTCATGCAAGAAGTACTGCAAGAGCCAAGCCAAGCGCCAACAGCGCAATCGAAAGCATGGTCATTCCTGCAATAGCATCCCGGGATGCCTTTTTGCCTCTTGCGCGGTGCATGCTCTCCGGTTCGAGCGATGCCTTGTTCCCGACATGGCGCATGGCAGTTTTTTCATGCGCGAATGACCGTGCTTGATGATCTGGGTGTTGGCCCGGGGCACGCACCGTCATCATCCCGTGCTTCAAGTGTCTGGAGACCAGCCACCAGTTCATCGGGTAAGCCGTCACGAATCCCACCAGGAGAGACATCGACATCACAAACCAGAACGCGACGCCGGAGGGGTTGTGCGCGCCGGGCACATGCTTCATCGCCATCAGCATCGTCGGCACCATGCCGGCCATCAGTACGTTCCTACACAGCGATAGGAAGCTCAAGATTGATAGACGTGAGATTGAATTGCTGAATCCCGCAGGCCTACACCAGATTGGGCGGGCAGTCGGTGTAGGAATCGGTAGCAAGGTTTGTTTCAATCTTGCAAGGCTTCGCCTCAGTCGATCACTTGATATAGATCATGGTAGGCGCAGGTCACGGCGTGTCAGCATGAAGAATCATTCTCATTCATGCCGCAAGTATCATGCTCAAACCGCCATTCACCGAACAACATGCCGCCACCTTCGCTGAGATGCCGCGCTGCATCGTTTGTGTTTCTGGTTAGCGCGATCGCCGTGATATTGAGCATGACTTGGTGGACGCTGGAGCTGACTTGGCAGCCGTGGAAGGCGATGCGACCGGGGTTGTTGGCCGTGCTGTACCTGTCCTATGCATGGCTGCCGTTGGCGTTTGTGCTGTACGCCGTACAGGATGTGATCTACGCCAGCCGCGGTGAGCTGCTGTTTTACCGGGCGCCGCTGCATGCGCTGGCGATCGGCTATTTCGGCTCGATGCTGGTGGCCATGGTGACCCGGGTGAACCAGGGCCACTCCAGCAGGCCGCTGCAGATGGGCGCGGTGCTATGGCTGTGCTTCGGGCTGTTGCAGGGAGTAGCTCTGCTGCGCATTCTCGCGGAATTCGGCGGCGATGTGTTCTTGTGGCTGGCGCTCGCTGCCTGGGGCTGGTTGCTTGCCTTCCTGCTGTGGGTTTTGCGCTCAACCTGGATCTTTCTGACGCCGCAGTTAGACGGCAAACCAAGTTGATCTGTCCATGAGAGATTTCGTCACTGAAGTATCCATTCGCCGTCGCACACGGTGGGCCCGATTTGCGGCTGTGACGGGTCCGGGCATCGTGGTGATGCTCGCCGATACCGATGCAGGAAGCATCATTACCGCGGCACAGAGTGGCGCGCAAACGGGCTATCGTTTGCTGTTGTTGCAGGCGGTGATGATCCCGATACTGTTCGTCGTGCAGGAGCTCACGATTCGCCTCGGCGTGGTGACCGGCCATGGCCATGGCTATGCCATCCGCAAACATTTTGGTGCCCGCTGGGCTTGGGTATCGGTGTCGACCTTGCTGGTTGCCTGCGTAGGTGCCCTGATTACAGAGTTGAGCGGTATCGCCGGCGTCGGGGCACTCATTGGCATACCGGGCTGGCTCAGCATGACAATCGTGGTGGTCGGCCTTACGTTCATGGCGATCCAGGGATCTTATCTGACCGTCGAACGCATCGCGCTGGCGGTGGGCCTGTTTGAATGCGTGTTCCTGTTCGTGGCGTTCAGGGCCAAGCCGGACCTGCACACAGCGCTCGCTCAGGCATTCGATATACCCATCACGAATACCAAGTATTTGTACCTCGTTGCAGCCAATATCGGTGCAGTGATCATGCCGTGGATGGTTTTCTATCAACAATCGGCCGTGGTCGAGAAGGGCCTGGTGGTTGCCGACCTGCGCGCTGCTCGTTGGGATACGGCGATAGGGTCAGTCGTCACCCAACTGATCATGGGCGCCGTGCTGGTTGCTACCGCGGCGACCATCGGACGCAAGGCAACGGGGCAATCGCTGGATACGGTGCAGCAGATTGCGAACGCAGTCACACCTTTTCTTGGTCAGTTCAGCGGGACCATGATGTTTGCCCTGGGCATGATCGGTGCTTCTCTGGTTGCTACGATCGTGGTGACGCTTACGGCCGCCCGTGCTCTAGGAGAGATCATGGGTTTCAAGCACCAACTGGCGCAGAGTCCACGGGAGGCGCCTTGGTTCTATGTGGTTTACATGCTGACCCTGGTGCTCGGCGGACTTCTGGTGGTCTCCGGTATTGATCTGGTCAAGCTCAGCGTGGCCGTGCAGGTGATGAATGCACTGCTGCTGTTGATCGTGCTCGGCTTTCTCTTCATGTTGGCGCGGCGTGCGTTGCCCGAGCCATACAGGCTCAAGGGAGTCTATGCTGCCGTCGTTGCCGCCACGATCGCGTTGACTACCGGACTCGGACTTTACTCGGGAATTGCTGGGATATTCAGCTGATTTCGATCTCAAGGGATGGTCTGAATAACCCTCGCCTGTGCCAACGGACCGGTTCAGCATGAAGCACACGGCCTGACGACGATCATTCACGCCGTTTTTTGGGTCAGCAGTCGCTTGTTTTGTATGGCATCGCCGCGTTTGACCGCGGCGATGCGTCTTTCAGGCGCACCTATCCTGTCGCGGCCAGCAAGTGCTTGCGCGCCATCTACAGGTTAGCCAGCGCGAACAACGACAGCATCTGCGCACCGTTTTTGGCCAGTCCGCGATAGCGTGCCTTCACATGGCCAAACTGGCGCTTCACCACGCGGAACGGATGCTCGACCGCCGCACGGATCGATGCCTTGATGTGCTCGATCTGTTCGGTCAGAGCGCGCAAAGTCTCATCCTCAATCGCCTTGACCTTGCTGCGCTTGGCCGCGACATGCCACTTTCGCCCACGCTTGTCCGGTGCGTGCTTCTCGGCACCCGTGTAGCCGGCGTCTCCAAACACGGCGTTCTCTTTGCCGTGCAGCAAATCTACCACCTGGGTGACATCGCCCACGTTCGCCGCCGTCGTCACCACGCTGTGGACCAGGCCGGTGGCCTCGTCCACGCCAATGTGCGCCTTCATGCCGACGACGGCAGGGATGCCGGAGTTGAGGCAACGCAGGAGCAGTTGCCCGAATACCACTGGTTGCCTTTCTTGGTCTGACGCATCTCCGGATCACGCGCCTTGTCTCGATTCTTCGTCGAGGACGGTGCACCGAGAATGGTCGCGTCCACGATCGTTCCCCGCGACAATTTTAGGCCCTTGCTGTGTTGATGCCGATTTACCGCCTTGAACAGCTCTTTGGCCAGCCCCTGCCTTTCCAGCAAGTGGCGGAACTTGCACACCGTCGTCTCATCCGGCGCCGGCTCGCGCCCAAGATCAATCCCCACGAACCGCCGCATCGACGCCGAGTCGTACAAGGCCTCTTCCACGGCCGGATCGCTCAGCGCGTACCACTGTTGCAGAAAGTGGATACGCAGCATCCGCTCCAGACCCACCGGACGGCGACCACCTTCGGGGCGCGCCTTCGGTTAGAACGGTTCAATCACCGCGCACAGCTCCGACCACGGCACGACCTTGTCCATCTCGGCCAGGAACACGTCACGTCGAGTGGCCTTGCGGTGTGCTTCAAATCCGCCATCGGATTGCGTGGCCAAGGTCAGCTGATCGGGCATCGTCTACACTCTCTCGGACAGGTGCATGCTTCGACAGCGAAGCAAAATCAGAGTTTCCTTAGGGATGTGCAGCCACATAATGGGCGACAGCCTGGACCTGTCGTGCCGTCAGGGCGCCGGCGATGGGGGCCATAATGGTTGCCGGGCGCGTGCCATCGGCAAATGCGCGTAATTGGCCGACCACATAGTCGGCGTGCTGCCCGTAGAGCGAGGGTGCGCGGCGCCCAAACATCCCGCCCATCATGGACATGTGGCCCATGCCCATGCCGCCTCGCATATGCGCTGCCATGCCCCCCGTACCCGGAGAGTGGCATGCGGCGCAGGCGGGCACGTTGCCACTTGAAGTACCGTAAAGGAAGAGTCGGCGACCTTGCGCAATCAACGCATACGGACCGGGCGCGTCGCTACCGCGGGCCTGTGCAGCGAAGAAAGTTGCGGCATCTCTCAAATCTTCGTCCGCCAGGGCGGCCGCGATGGGGGCCATCACACTGGACGGCCGTGCACCATGCTTGAAGTCCACAAGCTGGCGATACATGTACACGGAGTTGAGTCCGGCTAACCGGGGGATCGCGGGCGTGGCGCTGTTGCCGTCGGCGCCATGACATGCGGCACAACGCGACGCGGCGATGTTCTGCCCATGTGCGGCGTTGCCCCCCAACGAGTCTCCAGTAATGGAACAGCCGGCCAGGAACGCAACCACGATAGCCACGAGCACCATGGCATGAAAACGTACGGAACCGAACATGCGTCGGTTCCCTCGCCAACGCCGGCAAGGCGGAAGACGCGCCAACGAGCGGTTATCTTCATCCTTGAATGACAAACGCCCAGGCGCGCTTCCAGCCACCAGGCAACGGCCTAGTTGCCGCATCCCATACCCTGCATCGCCTGCTGGTGCTGCATCATCTGGTTCATCATCATCTGCATCATCCGGCTGTTACCCATCATGCCGTCAGCACCACGCATATTGCCGCCCTGCATCATGCCGGGACCCATGCCGCCGGCGCCGCCCCGCATGCCACCTTGTCCCATCATCATGTGCAGAGTGTTCTGCATGGTGTGCATGTGATCAGCGAGCAGCTTCATGCGGGCTGCCTGATCGTGCGTGGAGCGCAGCTGCATCATCTGGGCGTGCATGACTTGCAAGTCCTTGTTGAATGCGGCTCGCGTTGCTGGGGCGATACTGTTATCCGTGGTGGCCTGGGCCTGGGCACCCGATGGACCTGATACGGCAGGAAGTGCTGTGCCGGCTATCACCAAGCCTGCTACTACGAAAGCGACCCTACGTTTCAATGTTTGGGTAGACATGAGCACGATCTCCTGTTTCTGAAATAATCAGGTGAGCGGTGGGCATAACGTTCATAAAGCAAATGAGTAAAAAGAGACTTCCTCCCCTTTCGGCCTCGAGGGCCATGATGGTGATGCTGGTCAACCTTCACTCGAAGAGGAAGTCTCCATGAGCACTATAACCATTGGCGTGGATTTGGC
>NZ_JAQIBU010000154.1 GCF_027858935.1 Oleiagrimonas sp.
GCCGCACGCAACCTGCTGTGCGAGTTCGACGTGGATCCGCAGGCGCACTTCTATGGTGAGCCGGGCGATCTCATGGAAATACTCGGCAACCTGCTGGAGAACGCCTTCAAGTGGGCCCAGCACCGCATCCTCTTGACCGTACGCGCGCTGCACGAGAGCGGCAAGCGTCGACCCGGACTGGAGATCATGGTCGAGGACGATGGTCCGGGCATCGAACCGGACAAGATCGAGCAGGTATTGCAACGCGGGGTGCGAGGCGACGAGCGCGTGCAGGGACACGGCATCGGACTTTCGATCGTGCAGGACATCGTCCATGCGCGCCACGCCGAGCTGGAAGTGGGACGATCGGATGAACTGGCTGGTGCGATGTTCCGGATTCGCATCAACGCAAGCTGAGCGGTCTCCAATCAGCTACTGGATGGATCCGGGCAGCAACGATTTCCAACCGAGACTCGATGCGGAGTCCCCTGCGTTGCCATTGCTCGAGTTGCTGCTATCGGGGCAGTTGGAAGCGCTCTGCGGCAGGTTTGTGGCGGCATTGTCGTTGCAGGCGGTGTTGTCCCTGGCGGCCTGCACCGTGCCCGACGTGGCCTGCGTGGTCATGGACCTGGCCGTCCTTGCGATCGGGCCATTGCCGCCGCCAGTCATGCTGGAGCTTTCCGAAGATGACGCATCATGACTGGCGTGGATTGAGGCATGGCTCAGGTCAACGCTTGACGAGGCATGCGCGGCTGGCAGCGCACACATCGCACCTGCGAGCATCAGGGTTTGCATCGAGTTGAATAGTTTGATCACAACGACTCCGACCTTTGAGCCAGATTATGAATAATCGCAGAATGACGGCAAGGTTTCCAGCCTTGTCGGGTCCTGGAAGGACTTCATGCCTGCTGGATCGCCGGACTTCCAACGATGTTCACGACATGTTGCAATACATTCTCCACCAATGTGAGGCTTCCGCCCACCTCGTCATGCACCCGCATTTTCCTGTCCACATGATCGGTTGCACGTCCAACAGGTGCGCCCATGCATGATCCGCACGGAGCCCTCGATGCATGCCGCTGAAGTTCTTGTCGCGCTGGCCGACGGACGGACCCTTTCCGGTACGCAGTTGGCCGGTCACCTGGGCCTGACTCGCGCAGCGGTCTGGAAACAGGTCGAACAGTTGCGTGCGCAGGGCGTGCCGGTGCAGGCGCGACGAGGCGAGGGATACCATTTGCCATGGCCGTTGCAGCTGTTGGATGCTGATCGCATACGCGCACGTGCGACCCCTGCGCCAGGACGGATCGAAGTGCACTGGAGCCTGGATTCGACTTCCAGTGAGTGCTTGCGGCGTGCGGCGAGCCTGCCCGATGGCAGCATCGTGATGGCCGAGACCCAGCAAGCCGGACGCGGTCGTCGCGGCCGCGGTTGGCTGTCGCCTCCGGGCCTTAATATTTACCTGTCCTGCCTGAAGCGCTTCGATCGTGGCTTCGCGGCGCTGCCGGGGCTTTCGCTGACGGCCGGCGTGGCCGTGGTGCGCGCGCTGGAAGCGTTGCGCCTGACCGGGGTCGGGCTGAAATGGCCCAACGACGTGCTGCTGGCCGGCAGCGGTGCGAAGCTCGCCGGCATCCTGGTGGAATTGTCGGGTGAGTCCCAGGGCCCGAGCACGGCGGTCATCGGCATCGGCCTGAACCTGCGCATGCCCGAGGCCCTGCGCGCGCGCGCCGGACAGCCGGTGGCGGACCTGGCCGAATTGTCGGACCTGGCCAACGTCGAGCTGCCGGATCGCAACACTGTCGCCAGTAGCATCATCGGTCATCTGCTGGCGACGCTCGAGGTGTTCGATGCCGAAGGCTTTGCCGCTTTCGTCGACGATTACGCGCGGATGGATTTGCTGCGTGAACGGCGGTTGCGGCTGAGCGATGCGGAAGGCGTCTTCGACGCGGTTGGCGACGGCGTGGATGCGCGGGGCGCGTTGTTGGTGCGCCATGACGGGGTTACCCGCCGCGTCGACAGTGCAGATATCACGGTGCGTCCGCGATGACCCTTCTCCTCGATCTCGGCAACACTCGACTGAAATGGGCGCGCATGGATCTGGACGGGCAGTTGGCGCCGGTGCAGGCGACGCCCTGGGATGCGCTGGACGACGACGATGCGCTGAAGGCGCTCTGTAGCGGAATCGAAGCGGGCAGCACTGTCCTCGCGGCGTCGGTGGCGGGTCGGGCGCGCGAGGAACGCGTGGCCCGGGCACTGCAGGCGGGAGGCCTGTCCGCGCCGTCATGGTTGCGCTCACCGGCGGCCGCTTGCGGCGTGCGCAATGCCTATCCCGAACCCGGCAATCTGGGCGTGGACCGGTTTCTGGGCCTGGTGGCCGCACTGCACGCCGGCCTGGCGCCATGCGTGGTGGTCAGTGCGGGGACCGCGTTGACCCTTGATGCGCTGGCTGGGGACGGACGGCACCTGGGAGGACTGATCGCGCCTGGACCCCGTTTGATGCAGCTCTCGCTGCGTTCCGGTACAGCGCAGTTGCCGGATCCGGGGGCGGCTCCCGTAGTCGACTGTGCCGACAACACCGAGGCTGCGATCGCCTCCGGTTGCTGGCAGGCCGCGCTGGGCCTGATCGAACGCTTTCACGCGCGCATGACCGGACCTCTTGGCGGCCGCGCAGGACTG
Source organism: Oleiagrimonas sp. (assembly GCF_027858935.1). GTDB lineage: Bacteria > Pseudomonadota > Gammaproteobacteria > Xanthomonadales > Rhodanobacteraceae > Oleiagrimonas. The sequence goes on from NZ_JAQIBU010000154.1 coordinate 2,653, forward strand.
GTACTGACCGGTGGCGATGGCAAGGCGCTCGCCGCCTGGCTGCCCGGTCCGGTGACGCTGCAGACTGATGCCGTGCTGCATGGCCTGGCGATCCATGCATGTCAGGCGTCTGCATAGACCATGCAACCGGGGATGTTTCGGAAGCCCGGTCTGCAGCCGCTACAATCGGGATCCTGATCGAGGAAGCGCGATGTTTGTCCGCCTGCTGTTCCTGCTGCTGATCGCACTCAATGTGGGTGTTGGCGCCTGGCTGCTGTTCGGTGACGGACAGGTGGTTGCCTATCCACCGCCGACCGACCCGGGTGTGCCTGAACTCAAGCTGCTTTCCGAGCGCGCTGGAGCGCTGCCAGCGCAGTCGAACGCGCTGAACTTGTCCTCCCGCGATCGCAACAAGAGCGACCGCTGCCTGACCCTGGGGCCCTTCGACACGCGCTCGGACACGAGCGATGCGATCCATGCCCTTGAGGATCATGTGCCGCGGATCCAGTACCGTCAGGAACAGGCAACCCAATCGACCGGCTGGTGGGTCTATCTGCCGCCACTGCCCTCGCGTGACCAGGCGCTTGCCGAGGCCCGGAAACTTTCGGACAAGGGCATCAGCGACTATTATGTGGTCACCGCCGGGGATCGCCAGAACACCATCTCGCTGGGCCTGTTCCACGACCAGGCCAATGCCCTGCGTCGGCAGAAACAGCTGACCGACCTGGGGTTTGATCCAAAGGTGAAGGTGCGCAACGAGACGTTGCCGGAATACTGGGTCGATATCGCATTGCCGGCCGACCCCGGGTTCGACTGGCATGCCTATCTCAAGCGCGATGACATCAAGGCGCAGTCCATCGATTGCTTCTGAGCCCGGCGCGGGACCCGGCTTCGATCATGGTCGAGTTCCTGGCCGCAGCCCTGATAGAATATGTAGTCATGCCGGCATAGCTCAGTTGGTAGAGCAACCGCCTTGTAAGCGGTAGGTCCCCAGTTCGAATCCGGGTGCCGGCACCAGTAAATACAAAGGCTTGCAGAGATGCTGGCATTTTTCTATGGGTCTTAGGCAACATCTAGGCAACAAAATTACACACAAGATATTGACACTCTGCTGTGCAGAACTTGTGTGTAAGTGTTGACAGAGTCGTCAATAGTCCACACAATTCTAAACATACTCCCCCGCCCACTTCGGTGGTCGGGTACAAGGCTCCTTAACGGGAGCCTTGGCTTTTTCAGGGGATGAAAAATGCGAACTGCGGTCTACGTTGACGGGTTCAACCTGTACTACCGCGCGTTGAAAAGAACCCAATACCGCTGGGTGGACCTCTTGGCGCTTTCGCAACAGATGGTCAGGCCTGTTAACCGAGTTGAGCTGATCAAGTACTTTACCGCTCGAGTAAAGACGAACCCGTACAAGCCGGATCAACACGTAAGACAAGACGCGTACCTAAGAGCCATCAAGGCGCACATACCTTGTCTGGAAGTATTTGAGGGTCAGTTTTACCAGCACAATGTGCGCATGCCGCTTGCGCATCCCCCTGCTGGCGGACCCAGAACGGTAGAGGTCCTCAAGTCTGAGGAAAAGGGCTCTGATGTTAACCTTGCGGTCCACTTGGTCAATGACGCCTGGTCGGATATTTTTGATGTGGCGCTAGTGATTTCGAATGATAGTGATCTAGCGGAATCAGTGAAATTGGCGCGGAATCGAGGTAAGCCGGTTGGTGTCGTTAACCCATCAGCTACCGATAAAATGTGCTACGAGCTGCACCGCATAGCGTCATTTAAAAGACGCATAGAGGCGAAGCACCTCCGACGAAGCCAAATGCCGAATTCCATCGTTACACCGGGGGGAAATATCAATAAGCCGGTGACGTGGTAATTGATTTCTCATAGTCCGGTCTCTGGAAAAAGTTGAACGCATGGGGCGCAAGCCAGGCCTAAGGAAACTCTGATTTTGCCCCGCGGTCGAAGCGAAGCCCCTTCCGACAGAGTGTAGAAGATGCCCGAGCAGCTGACCTTGGCCACCGAGGCTGATGGTGGATTCGAGACCCATCG
>NZ_JAQIBU010000162.1 GCF_027858935.1 Oleiagrimonas sp.
CTGTCACGGCAAAGCCATGCCCAAACCATGCTGAGGACGTAGAGGATCGGGAGAAGCACCAAACCGATGAACAGAGCTTTCAGCGGCCATCGGGATCCCTCGCTATCGTTTGCCAGGCCCAGTGCCCTGGACGTAATGCCATCGCGAAGAGGAGCCGTCTCCTCAAAGCCCAGCCCACTCCCGGCGTTGACCAGCACGATCACCGCCTTCTCCTCGGCGGGGATCATCGTCGCCAGCGTTTCGAACCCGGGGCTCGTCCCGCCATGCCAAACCGTACCGTTGCTGGAATCGACAAACCAGCCAAAACCGTAAAAGGGCGATACCTTGCTGGCGGGGCGCATCATCAGCGCCTTGTCGGCAGCGCTCAGCACGTCGTCCTTGCCATTCATCATCATTCGTAGATAGCGCGCCAGATCGCTGGCACTGGCAACAATGCCACCTTGCGGAGCGGTGGCGCGGTCGGTCCTGTTCGCGGGCAAGGGTTGTTCGGTGCCAAACCATGGCCGATGCCCAGTGGCCATGGTTTGATGGATCTTGCCGTCGGCGACAAAGCTGTGTGTCATGCCGAGTGGCTGCAGGATGTGAGTCGCCACATAGACCTGATAGGACTGCCCGCTGACGACTTCAATCAGGCGACCGAGAATCTGGTAGTTGGTATTCGAGTATGCCCACCTTTCACCGGGCTTGTAGGCTGGAGTCACCGCTTCCAACTGCTCAACCCGGACCGCAAGCGCATCCTTGCCATGAGTGCTTTGCGAAGGCGAGGTGTTCCCCTGCAGTGTGGAAAAGCCGCTGGTGTGACTGAGCAGCTGACGGATCGTGATGGCTCCGGCGGGCCGACCGGAGAAACCGTCAAGATAGTCAGAGAGCCTGGCATCCAGGTCGACCTTGCCCGCCTCGACCAGCTGCATCACGGCAAGCGCCGTAAAACTCTTGGAGATCGAGCCCGTCAGAAAAGCCGTGTCCGGCGTGAGTTGCCTGTCGCCCCCGATCCTCGCCACGCCACGCGCACCCATCGACGTGATCTCGCCATCGGACACGACGGCGTAGGCGACGCCGGGCATGCCGGACGCAGGCAGCTCGCGATCGATGAAACGCTCGATCGATCCTTCAGGGGCACTTGCATGCAAGGCCGTACTGAGGACAAGTGCAAGCATCCATAGCCATCTGCGCTTCATCGACGCCCTCCCCAAGTCGGGCTTGAAACATCACGTCTGTCCACTCACGAAAAACAGGCAACACAGGCGTCAAACCGCACTTTATGCATGGTTTGATCTGAAAAGTACACTTTGATGCCTTTGTTCTTTTTTCTGGTTTGAAGCGGTCGTATGTGTACGTGGAACCGTTTTTTAATCCACGCTGTTCACGCGCCCCTTTTCCGGGGGCTCTGGCTCTGACCGATCTTCGTACGTTAGCCCACAGACAATTCGCATCAGCCATGATCGAATGAACAGCGAATATCTTTCTTAGGAAGTACTTATGTACATCGGCGGCATACTCGGCACCATTCTTATCATTATTCTCATCGTCTGGATTGTTCGCAAGCTCTAGGAAACGTCTGATCAAACGGCCGAATTTTTCGCAACCACGTGCTTGAACCAGCCTTCAACGCGAACGAATTTCAATTGGCCGTTCAAACGGTCTTGTTTGAGCTTCTTTTCTGCCCGCAACACGCATTTTGGCGTGCAGCGGGCGCACCTATCCTGCGGCGAGCAACCGTTTTCTCGCCATCCACAGTTTGGCCATGGCAAACAGCGTGACAACCTGACCATGGTTCTTGGTCAAGCCGCGATAGCTTGCCTTGCTGTATCCGAACTGCCGCTTGACCACCCTGAACGGGTGCTCGACCGCGGAGCGAATGGATGCTTTAAAGTGCACGATCTGTTCGGTGAGCTCTCGCAGCGTGGCGTCCTGGATGGCCTTGACCTTGCTACGCTGCTCGGCGATGTAGAAACGTCGGCCAGGCGTGGCCTTTACGCGTTTTTCGGCGCCTCGATAGCCACTGTCCCCATATACTGCTTTTCCCTTGCCATGCAGAAACTTGGCGACCTCGGTGACGTCGCCGGTGTTGGCCGCCGTGGTGGTGCCGGTGTGGACCAGTCCGGTGCGTTCATCGACGCCGATGTGGGCCTTCATGCCGACGACGGCAGGGATGCCGGAGTTGAGGCAACGCAGGAGCAGTTGCCCGAGTACCACTGCTTGCCTTTGCGGGTCTGGTGCATCGCCGGGTCACGCTGGCGCTGCTTGTTCTTGGTCGACTCAGCCGCGGGGATGATCGTCGCATCCACGATCGTACCCTCGGACAGCTTCATGCAGTGCTCGCCCAGATAGGCCATGATGTCGTCAAACAGCGGCTGGGCCGGTTGATGCTTCTCCAGCAGGTGTCGAAACTGCAGATGGTGGTCTCATCCGGGGCGCTTTATCGGGCCAGGTCAATGCCCACGAATCGTCGCATGGCTTGCGCGTCGTACAACGTCCCCTCGGCAGCCGGATCGGACAGCGCGTACCACTGCTGCAACAGGTGGATGCGCAGCATGCGTTCCAATCCAATCGGCTGACGACCGCCACGCGCAGACTCCTTCGGATAGTACGGCTCCACCACCGCGCAAAGTCGATCCCAAGCCACCAGCTTGTCCATCTCTGCCAGGAAAATGTCGTGGCGAGTTGCTTTGCGATGGCGCTCGAAGCCGGTATCCGCTTCGGTGGCGACAGTCATCTGCTTGGGTCGGCTCATAAGGGCACTCCGAGATTAAGGTAGTTCGACCACGAGGCAAAATCAGAGTCGCCCTAAGTCCTCTCGATCGCAGCCATTTCTGGCGCAGGACATCCACGCTGGCGGAAAACTGCGGCGGCCCGAACAGCCAGACGAGCGTGACTGATGGCATTCGCGTCATCCTCTTCCGGAGGAGTAAATTAGGACTCGCGCGCTCACAGGGAATCGTACGGCCATCCTGGATCATCACGCCCCGCGGCAACACACCCCGGGCAAAACTGATTGCCAGCATCCCCTGTCGGCCATATCCGCCGTGCCGTTCACGAAACTTTTTCGATCAGGGAACATTCCATGAAGAAACTACTGGCAATATTCCTGGGCATGATGCTCGTCGCCCCGGTGGTATACGCCGGCGCCGGTATGTGGCCGTTGTCCAACTTGCCCACGAAGACCCTGCAAAACCGCTTCGGCTTCACGCCGACCAAGGGCTGGGTGCAGCATGTGCAGCTGGCTTCGGTGCGGCTCGCCGGCGGCTGCTCGGGCTCGTTCGTCTCGCCCGACGGCCTGGTGCTGACCAATCACCACTGCGTGGTCGAGTGCCTGCAGGGTATTTCCGACGCCAAGCACGACTACATGGCGCACTTCTTTTACGCCGACAAACGCGACGAGGAGAAGAAATGCCCGTCCATGGAGATCGAACAGATCGTCCGGCGCAGCAACGACACCGACACCGTGAACAAGGCGCTGGCGGACAAGAACGGCGCGGCCTATGTCGCCGCGAAGCGCGCCATCACCAGCAAGCTCGAAGATACCTGCGTGAACGGCCAGCCCGACAAATGGCGCTGCCAGCTGGTGTCGCTGTACCACGGTGGCCAGTACTGGATGTACAAGTACCGCCGCTACCAGGACGTGCGCATGGTGTTCGTGCCCAGCCAGCCGATGTCGTTCTTCGGCGGCTACCCGGACAACTTCAACTACCCGCGCTACGACTTCGCGGTGGCGATCGTGCGCGTCTACGTGAACGGCAAGCCCGCGCACACGCCCGACTACTTCCGGTTCTCGGCGAAGGGTCCGAAGAAGGGCCAGCTGGTGTTCACCTCCGGCAATCCCGGCTCCACCGAGCGCGGCGACACCATCGCCCAGCTCAAGGCGCTACGCTACCCCATCTACCCCGTGATCCTGAACTACTTCTCGCACAATCAGGGGCTGTACGAGGCATTCCGCTCGCAGAGCAAGGAAAACGCGCGCATTGCGCAGGGCTCGCTGTTCTATACCAACAACGACATCCAGTCGATCTCCGGGCAACTGCAGGCACTGAACAACACCACACAGTTCGCCCGCAAGGAAAAGCAGCAGGCGGCCTTGCGTGCCAAGGTCGATGCGGACCCCACATTGCGCCGGAAGTACGGCGATGCGTGGGCGAACATCGCGGCCATCCAGAGCAAGCAACTGGCCATGTTCCTGCCGCTGCGCATGATCGAGGGTCAGCAGGGCTTCGAGGCCAAGCTTTACCACATCGCCTTCACCATCGTGCTCGGCGCGCATGAGCGTACGCTGCCGCAGGACCAGCGTATCGGCGGGTTCCGCACGGCCAACCTGCCACGCATGGAACAGGGCCTGTTCTCCAAGGCGCCGGTGCATGCCGGATTCGACCGGCTGCGCCTGGAGTCCTCGCTGACCATGATGCGCAACCTGATGGGCGCAGACGCACCAATCAACCGAACGCTGTTCGCGGACGCCTCGCCGAAGATGGTCGCCAAGCATGCGGTGAACGGCACCAAACTGGCCAGCATCAAGGTCCGCAAGGCACTGTGGGACGGCGGCGAGAAGGCGGTGGCTGCATCGCACGATCCGATGATCGAGCTGGCGCGCAAGGTGCTGCCGTACTACCTGAAACTGCACAAGCAGGTCGAGGACCAGATCAGCGGTCCGATGGAGGCCAACACCGCCAAGGTCGCCCATGCCCGCTTCGCGGTCTACGGCACCAGCGTGGCCCCGGACGCGACCTTCTCCGAACGCGTCTCCTACGGCGTGGTCCGCGGCTGGTCCGAGCACGGCAAGCATATTCCCGCATTCACCACCATCGGTGGTCTGTACCAGCACGCCAAGGGCTATCCGCCACTGAAGCTGTCCAGCGCGTGGAGCGATGCCAAGAGCAAGCTCGATCCGAAGATGCCGATGAACTTCGTGTCCACCAATGACATCGTCGGCGGCAACTCCGGCAGCCCGGTCATCGACCGCAAAGGCCGACTGGTGGGCCTGATCTTCGACGGCAACCGGCCGTCGCTGGGCGGCGCGTTCTGGTACAACGTCAAGCGCAACCGCGCGGTCGCGGTCGACAGTGCCGCCATTCTCGCGGCGCTCAAGCACGTGTATCACGCCAAGCCGCTGGTGCATGAACTGACCCACGGCTGAGACAAGCAGCCCCATCCGTCTTCGATTGAAGACATGCAAAGGCCACGGAGTTCCGCTCCGTGGCCTTTTCTTTCTCCGCGAGTGCGCGCTCGGGGGCACAGGACGCGCTCGGATTCCCACGTGCTCGGGGGGGGGGGAACCCACATGCCCTGAAAGCTAAACCCGTAGCCTCGGTAGTTCAAGATTCAAGACCTGACCCTGAGATCCGCGTACTCGGCACCTTGCTTGCGATGCCAGGCATACATCGAACCCTTACTCGAGCGGGGCAAGTCGCTCCAGCCACGCCGCTCTGATCAAATTGGAAAATGACGCTTCCCGCTTATTTCTGAAAATGAATCCGGCCCTTCATTGGGACCGCGCTTCGTACGTTAGCCCACAGACGATTCGCACCAGTCATGTTCGAATGAACTTCAAATATCTTTGTTAGGAGATTCTCATGTACATCGGCGGCGGCATACTCGGAACCATTCTTATCATTATTCTTATCGTTTGGCTTGTTCGCAAGCTCTAGACCAACCAGGCCGTTCACATGACCAGGATGTGCGCTGCTCGCTGTTGTGGCGCTTTCAAGGCCCATCAGCAAAACAGATCAGAGTCATCCTTCTAGCTTCGCGCCTGGAAGAAAACGCACTCCAACTCTTTCATCGTCAACGCAAGCGTCAGACTTCAAGGAGATTTATATGGATAAGCAAGAAGTTACGTCCAACTCGGCTGCTCGTAGCGCCTCGAAGACACTTTCCAGCCCATCTACGGCTAAAGCCTCCAAATCGTCGGCCGGTAGCGCTTTGTCTCAGCGCAATACAGCGCAAAAGGTCACGTCGCCGCCTGTTGCAGGAGCGGCGTCGAAGACGCTTAAAGACGGTCGCACTTCCAAGGATTCAAAGTCTGCGGCAGGTAGCGCACTGACTCAGAAACCGGGCACCAAAAAGAAATAATCGGTTCAGACTCGAACCGGATCACGTCCTGCGGGAAAATAGAGGTCAGGTTCATTTGATTTTATTTAAATGAACCTGACCCCTTTGGTGCGCTTTGACCGGGGCGGCGAAATGGTGACGCCTTTATACCGCCGCGGGCAGATCAGCGGCTGGAGCGCTCGTTCGCACAGCTTTCCAGGCTGCGCGGCTTGCAGGCGTAAGGCAGCTGGTCAGCGGGTTTGCCAGCCAGCGTGTTGGCAATCCAGCGGTTCACCACGTCCTTCAGGATTGCCATCGGCAGACTGCCCTGGCCGACCACCACGTCGTCGAAATCCTTCAGCGAATATTTGTCCCCCAGTTTCTGCTGCGCTTCGGTACGCAGCGACAGGATGGTCTGTTCACCAAT
>NZ_JAQIBU010000303.1 GCF_027858935.1 Oleiagrimonas sp.
ACGCCGCACCGGAAACCACCCGCGCTTTGGTGCCCGTGGCGCTAGTCGCCCTGTATCTGGTCTGGGGCTCGACCTACCTTGGTATCCGCTTCGCACTGGAAAGCTGGCCACCGTTCTGGTTGGCATCGATCCGATTCGCGCTGGCCGGCAGTCTGATGTTTGCCTGGCTTCGCCTGCGCGTCGATGCCGTACCCTCGCGCAGGAAGTGGCGCAATGCGGCCATCACCGGGGTCTTGCTGCTGCTCGGCGGCAATGGCCTGGTCTGCTATGCCGAGCAGAGCGTGGGCTCGGGCATCGCAGCAGTGGCGGTGGCCTCGATGCCGTTGTTCGCGACGATCTTCAATGGCATGTACGGCGAATGGCCAAACCGTCGCGAGGTCGTCGGCCTGGGCATCGGCTTTGCCGGTGTGGTGATCCTGAATCTGGGCAGCACGCTTTCCGGCTCTCCAGCCGGGGCCATCGCCCTGGTCAGTGCCGCCGCGCTGTGGGCCCTCGGCTCTTCCTGGAGTCGCCGCCAGGATATGCCCGCAGGACCCATGAATACAGCCGCACAGATGCTGTGTGCAAGCGTCGCACTTGCACTCACCGCGCAACTGACCGGCGAACACCTGCCGGCACATCCATCGCTGCATGCCAACACTGCCCTGCTGTATCTGGCCCTGTTCGGCTCCATCATCGGTTTCAGCTCGTACGTTTATCTGCTCAGGAACGTGCGCCCTGCGCTTGCCACCAGTTACGCCTATGTCAATCCACCGGTGGCGGTCCTGTTCGGAGTGATGCTGGGCGGAGAACATGTTGGACCGGTGGACCTGGCCGGCATGGCCGTGATCCTGTTGGGCGTGGGCATCGTGATCCTCACGCGCGGGCGCGGGCGCGTAAAACACTGAGAACGGCACAGCTGCGACCCGATCGGCTAACCTTGATGACCTTCCCCTCCGATGGAGTGCCCATGACTTACGTGATTGCCACCCCAGAACCGACCAGCGTGCCCGTGATCGGCAGCGACAGTCGCTTTCCGGTACGCCGAATCTTCTGCATCGGCCGCAACTACAGCGACCACGCCAAGGAAATGGGCAGCACGGTGGACCGCAGCAATCCGGTCTTCTTTACCAAACCGGCCGACGCAGTGGTCACGGATGGCGCCAATGCGCCCTATCCACCGGCAACCGCCAACCTGCACCACGAGGTGGAAATGGTGGTGGCACTGGCAAGAGGAGGAACGGGTATCGACCCGCACCATGCCAACACCCTGATCTTCGGCCATGCGGTCGGCCTGGACCTGACCCGTCGCGATTTGCAGGCACAAGCCAAGGACAAGGGCCTGCCGTGGGATACGGCCAAGGCCTTTGACCATTCGGCCCCGATTTCTGCCATCCGTCGCGTCGCCGACGGCGTGCCCAGCGGCGCCACCGAGTTGCGCCTGCACGTGAACGGCCAGCTGCGTCAAAAGACCCGTCTTGACGCGATGATCTGGAGCGTGCCGGAAATCATTGCCGAACTTTCCGCGTTGTTCGAACTGAAAGCCGGCGACCTGATCTTCACCGGAACGCCTGCCGGCGTGTCCGCACTGCAGCCCGGGGACACCTTGCTGGCCGAGCTGGACGAACTGGCTCGACTGCATACACTCATTTGCTGAGCAGCGTATGCTGGCGCCGCAGAGGCTCGAGCGACTGACATCCGCGATACCCAACCTGAAGGTACCTGCATGAGCATGCTGAGTGAGTTCAAGGAATTCGCTGTCAAGGGCAACATGGTCGACATGGCCGTGGGCATCGTCATCGGCAGTGCCTTCGGCACCATCATCAAGTCGCTGGTCAGCGACATGATCATGCCGCCCATCGGCCTGCTGACCGGCGGTGTCAACTTCTCCCGGCTCAAGTGGGTGCTTCAGGCCGCCGGTGCGGATGGCAAGGGCGAAGTGGCGATCCGCTATGGCAGCTTCATCGACAGCGTGGTCAGTTTCCTCATCATCGCCTTGTGCATCTTCATGGTGATTCGCGCCATGAATCGCTTGCAGCGCAAGAAGGAATCGATACCGGAGGCACCCGCCGCGCCACCGGCCGAAGTGCAGTTGCTGACCGAAATCCGGGATTTGCTGAAGCAGGACTGATCGCAATCTGCGATGGGCTGCCGGGCGATCATTACGCGGTCGTTTTGCGTGGTCAGCGTTCCTCGGGATGCTCTGATGCATCCTCCGAATCAACGTGGTTTTCCAGCGCCTGGAGATTTTCCTTGATGCGCGTGAGCACATTGATCATGTGCTGCAGATCCTTGACGCTGATGTCGCGCGTGGCATCGACACGCAGCCCGCGGGCAATGTCTTCCATATCCTCGTTGACGGCCTGTGCCTGCGGGGTCGGGTACAGGCGCCAGCACCGACGATCGCTGGGATCTGCCCGTCGTTCGACAAAACCGGCTGCCTGCAGACGATCGATGACACGTCCTACGGCGATCGCCTCCATCTCGAGATATTCGGCCAATTCGCTCTGACGGATGCCCTGACGCAGATGCAGGCACTTGAGCGCACGCCATTGCGCGCGCGTCAGTCCGAACCGCGTCGCGCGGCGATCAAAATGCTTGCGAAAAAGCAGCGTAACGTCGTTGAGCAGATAACCGAAAGACATATCCGGGAGGCGAGTCATGGCGGATCAGGCGCGTGCTGTTTCCAAGTATGCACAATGTACTGCATCCGGTCCCTCACGGGTACGGGAAGGCCCGCCGGAGTATCCTCGACGTCATGGAAATCAAGCCGGTCTGGGCCGACATCACGACCGTTGACGTGGACGCCATCGTCAACGCCGCCAACCCTGCGCTGACCGGAGGCGGGGGCGTCGATGGCGCCATCCACCGTGCCGCGGGCCCTCGCCTGCTGCTCGCCTGCCAGGCATTGCCACAGGTACACGATCATGTGCGCTGCCCAACCGGCGAGGCGCGGATCACACCCGGCTTCGACCTGAAGGCTCGATGGGTGATCCATACGGTCGGCCCGGTATGGCGCGGCGGCCACGATGGCGAAAAG
>NZ_JAQIBU010000228.1 GCF_027858935.1 Oleiagrimonas sp.
GGAGAAGTCGCAGGTGAATCGTGTGGACATGCCGTATCGCCTTGGGTTGAACGGTTATGTTCTGAAGGCGACAAAGGGATTGGCTTGACGTCTACGGAGCCTTTTTACCGTAGCACCAATACGGCAAATTCCGGGGTGTGTTTTCAAGTTCTATTCAGCCTTAACTCAGAAATTGTTTAGCAGTCCGTCAGACGTCACCGCGCAAGATGGTTGACTCGTCCCCACGTTGAATTGGCGAAACCATCATGAGGCAGACAGTTGCCGATTTCCTCCTGCAGCGCCTCAGCGATTGGGGTATCCGCCGCGTTTTCGGATATCCGGGCGACGGCATCAACGGCATCATGGGTGCCATGGGCCGCGCCGCCGATCGCTTTGATTACGTCCGCGTGCGGCACGAGGAAATGGCCGCCTTCATGGCCGGCGCACACGCCAAGTTCACCGGGGAAGTTGGCGTCTGTTTGGCGACCTCCGGCCCCGGCGCCATCCACCTGCTCAACGGTTTGTACGATGCCAAGATGGATCACATGCCGGTGGTGGCCATCGTCGGCCAGCAGGCGCGCAGTTCGCTGGGCAGTGATTATCAACAGGAAGTCGATCTGCAGACCCTGTTCAAGGATGTGACCAGTTATGTCGAAACCTTGATGGTGCCGGCGCAGGCGCGTCAGGTTATCGACCGCGCCTTTCGCATTGCCGCCGCCGAGCGCTGCGTGACCTGCATCATCGTCCCCAACGATCTGCAGGAGTTGGATGCGGTAGCCAGCCCACCGCGTAAACACGGTGATGTGTATTCCGGCATCGGCTACGCCAACCCGCACCCTACCCCGTCGGACCAGCAATTGCAGCAGGCGGCCGAAGTCCTCAACGCCGGGCGCAAGGTCGCCATTCTGATCGGGGCTGGCGCGCTGGCTGCCGGCGACGAGGTGGTCGCAGTCGCCAATCGACTGGACGCCGGCGTAGCCAAGGCCCTGCTCGGCAAGGCTGCGCTTGCGGATGACCTGCCCTTCGTCACCGGCTCGATCGGTTTGCTCGGCACCAAGCCCAGCTGGCAGATGATGAACGACTGCGACACCTTGTTGATGATCGGCACCACGTTCCCGTACGCCGAATTCCTGCCCGAGGATGGCCAGGCCCGCGCCGTGCAGATCGATATCAATCCACGCTACGTGTCGATGCGTTATCCCACCGAAGTCAACCTCATCGGCGACAGCGCCGAGGTGTTGAATCGCCTGCTGCCACTGTTGCAGCCGAAGGATAATCCGGAGTGGCGCGAGCGTATCGAGCTGAACGTGCGCAAGTGGTGGAGCGCTCTGGAAGCCAAGGCCATGCAGCCGGCCAATCCGATCAACCCGCAGCGCATTTTCTGGGAATTGTCACCGCGGTTGCCGGACAACGTGATCATCTGCGGCGACTGCGGTTCGCACACCAATTGGTATGCCCGCGACGTAAAGATGCGCAAGGGCATGATGGGATCGCTTTCCGGCAAGCTGGCCACCATGGGCAGCGGTGTGCCCTATGCGATCGCCGCCAAGTTCGCGTATCCGGATCGTCCGGTTCTGGCCATAGTCGGTGATGGCGCCATGCAGATGAACGGCAACGCCGAGTTGATCACCGTCAAGCAGTACTGGAAGCAATGGAAGACGCCCAACTTCGTGGTGATGGTGCTGGCCAACCATGACCTCAACCAGGTCACCTGGGAGCAGCGCGCCATGACTGGCGATCCGAAGTTCGAGGCCTCGCAGCATGTCGAGGACTTTGCCTATGCGCGTTACGCCGAAGACCAATTGGGCTTCAAGGGTATCCGCGTGGACAAGCCCGAAGACCTGGGCAAGGCGTGGGAAGAGGCCTTTGCTGCCGACCGTCCAGTGCTCATAGAAATCATGTCCGATCCAGATGTGCCGCCGCTGCCGCCGCACATCACCCTGGCGGAAGCCAAGGCGTTCACCTCGACCTTGTTGAAGGGCGATCCCAACGAAGTGGGCATCATTCGCCAGAGCGTGCGTGACCTGATGGCGCGGGTACTCCCCGGCAAGAACGGATGACAGTCATGAAATACAACCATGAAATTGTCGTCATCACTGGTGCATCCGCGGGTGTAGGACGCGCCACTGCGCATCGTTTTGCCCGTGAAGGCGCACGCGTGGTGCTGATTGCTCGCGGCAGCACAGCCTTGGACGCTGCAGCCAAAGAGGTGCGCGACATGGGCGCGGAAGCGCTGGCAATCCCGGTCGACGTCGCCGATGCCGTTCAAGTGGAAGCGGCCGTAGAGCGCATCGAGCAGGAGTTTGGCCCCATTGACATCTGGATCAATGCGGCCATGGCCACCATCTTTGCGCCGGTCAGCGAGATCACCCCCAAAGAGTTTCGCCGCGCCACCGAAGTGACGTACCTGGGTACCGTCCAATGCACCATGGCCGCGTTGAAGCGTATGCGCGCGCGTGATCGCGGCAAGATCGTGCAGGTTGGTTCAGCCCTGGCCTATCGTGCCATCCCGCTGCAGTCAGCCTATTGTGGCGCCAAATTCGCCATTCGCGGTTTCACGGATGCGTTACGCGTGGAATTGATGCACGAGAAGAGCAAGGTGACCGTCACCATGGTGCAGCTGTCGGCGTTCAATACGCCGCAGTTCCAGTGGGCGCGCAGCAAACTCCCGCGTCGCCCGCAGCCCGTACCGCCCATCTATCAACCCGAACTGGCCGCCGAAGGTATCCATTACGCGGCGCATCATCAGCGGCGTGAACTGTGGGTGGGCTACCCAGCGGTGAAAGCCATCCTTGGCAACAAACTGGTGCCGTGGCTGGCGGATCGGATTCTCGCCAAGCAGGGTTATTCGGGGCAAATGGACAAACAGCCGGTGCTTGCGGATCGGCCAGACAACCTGTTTGACGCGGTCGACAAGGACTTTGGCACGCACGGACGTTTCGATGACCGCTCGCGTCGTTTCAGTCCGCAGTTGTGGGCGACCACGCACCGGCGCGTAGTGGCTGTCGGTGTCCTGGGCGCCGTCGCCCTGCTCGCGCATGGCTGGCTGCGGCGTGGCATGGATGACCGACACTGAGCGCGCAGGAAGCAGGCATGCGAAGCAAGCCACGCAGCGACATCCCTATGGCCCTGACCTTGGGTGGTGCGGCTTTGGCTGCGGCGTGGCTGGGCCACCGTTCGCACCAGCGAGCGGGCCATACGAGGCAGGAGACGCAAGTGCCTACGCCGGCGACCAATGGAAGCGATGTGAACAAACATGTCACCGCGGCGCGCTCGTTCAACCACAGCTCGGCCTTGCTGGCGTGGTCCGTGCTGGCCGACAGCACGGTGGAGCATTACCGCGGCTTGTTCAAGAACAAGGCCATGTATACCCCGTTGGTGTCAGCCACGTTGTCACTGATGGCCGGACTGCACGGAGGCCGCGACAAACGCCCGGCCACGCACCGTATTCGCCACGGTATCTACAAATTCGCAGTGGCGGCAGGGGTCGTCGGCACAGGATTCCATCTCTACAACGTGACCAATCGCGAAGGTGACTTCAGCTGGAACAACCTGTTCTATGCCGCGCCGCTTGGTGCCCCGACGGCGCTGCTTCTTTCTGGTGGGCTGGGCGCCATCGGCGAGCGGTTGCGCAACCAGCCGGCACACGACCCCCGGCTGCTGGGCATGCCGGCGGGGCGCGCATTGGCGCTTGCCGTCAGCGCGGGACTGCTCGGGACCACGGCCGAAGTCGGCCTGCTGCACTTTCGCGGCGCGTTCCAGCATCGGGCCATGTACGCACCGATCATCATTGCGCCGTTGGCTGCCGCATTGATGACCCGCACTGCGCTGGGCCGACCGCGGGAACAGCCGCTCACCCGATTGTGGCTGCGACTGACCGCCTTGCTCGGTTTCGTTGGCATGGGCTTCCACGCCCGCGGCATCGCCCGCTGTCAGGGTGGCTGGCGCAACTGGAGCCAGAACGTATTGAGTGGGCCACCGTTGCCAGCACCACCCAGTTTCACCGCCCTGGCCTGGGCGGGACTGGCCGCGCTCAAATTGAGGAAAACCGAACGATGACCTCCACCACCAAGACGCGCTATCCCGGTTACGACGTGCTTAACAAACGCGGTTCGCCGTCGTGGGATGCGGTCACCCGCAAGGTGGTGGATGATCGAATGGCCACGCCCGTGAAACCGCGTTTTCTCGATTCGGATCAATGGCGGACCGCGTTGGCACTGTGTGCGGCGATAGTTGCGCAGCCGGACGATCGCCCGGCCGTGCCCGTGGCCGCATTGCTGGACCGCAAACTGCACGAAGACAGCGGTGACGGCTACCGCAACGCGCGTCTGCCCAGGCTGCGCGACGCATGGCGGATCGGCTTGGCTGCACTTGACACGGAAAGCCAGAACGCTCACGGCGATGACTTTGCCGCCCTGTCACCAACCCAGCAGAACATGCTGTTGCAGCGCATGCAGGAAGGCCAAATGCATGAGGATGCCTGGCAAGACATGCCGCCCGAACTCTTCTTCAGTGATCGCGTATTGGCCGACCTTTACGGCGCCTATTACTCGCACCCTTCGGCGTGGAGCGAAATCGGATTTGGCGGCCCGGCCAACCCGCGCGGATACGTGCGCATGGTTGCCGACCGCCGCGACCCTTGGGAAGCCATCGAAGCGACGAGCGCCGACGATGAAGAGCACGTGCGCCAGGCGAACGCGCATGTCCGCTGATGCCATGCAGCAGCCGCGTGGCGCACATGGACGCGCACCCAATGTGTTGCGCAAGGGAGGCTGGGTGTCCATGCGCGAATATCCGCTGGACGACGAAGTCGACTTTGTCATCGTCGGCACTGGCGCTGGAGGCGCCACCCTTGCCTGCCGCCTCGCCGAGCAAGGCTTCACGGTGGTGGCACTGGATGCCGGCGCGTGGTGGCGACCGCTGGAGGAGTTCGCCTCCGACGAAGCGCACCAGAAAAAACTGTACTGGAACGATGAGCGCATCTGCGATGGTGAAAATCCGCTGAAGATGGGCAGCAACAATAGCGGCAAGGCGGTGGGCGGCAGCACGGTGCATTTCGCCATGGTCTCGCTGCGGTTTCGCCCGCAGTGGTTCAAGTGCCGCAGCGTGCTGGGTTACGGCGCGGACTGGCCGCTCGACTGGCGCGAAATGTGGCATTACTACGACGAGGTCGAGCAGGCGCTGAGCATCGCCGGTCCCATCAACTACCCGTGGGGCCCGCCACGCAAGCGATACCCCTACCGTGCGCACGAACTCAATGCATCCGCGCGGGTGCTGGCGCGCGGGGCCGAGGCCATGGGCATTGCCTGGACACCCACTCCGCTGGCCACGGTATCGGCCCCGCGCGGCAAGTCACCGCCCTGCGTCTACCGCGGTTTCTGCGCTGCCGGCTGTGCCACCAATGCCAAGCAGAGCGCATTGGTGACCTGGATCCCGCGCGCCGTTAAGGCCGGCGCCGAGATCCGTGACCTGGCAATGGCTGGTCGCATCGAAACCAACGACGCCGGACGTGCCGTGGGCGTGGAATATTTCCGTGATGGCCAGTGGAACTTCCAGCGCGCGCGCAATGTGGTAGTGGCTGGGTATGCGATCGAGACGCCGCGCCTGTTGTTGCTGTCGGCCAACCACCGTTTCCCCGACGGTCTGGCCAACAGCTCCGGTCTGGTCGGCAAGAATTTGATGGTGCAATCCAACCAGGCTGTGTGGGGTGTCATGGACGAGGACATCCGCAGCTACAAGGGCCCGCCTTCTTTGTCGATTACCGAGCACTGGAACTACGAAGACAAGGGCAAGGACTTCTTCGGCGGCTACGCCTACTTGAGCCAGGGGCCGCTGCCAGCTGGCTGGGCGTCGACGCAGAACGGTCGCGGATTGTGGGGCAACGCGCTGGCGCGTGAAATGCAGAAATACAATCATCAGGCCGGTCTGAAGATTGTCGGTGAAACCCTGCCGCAGGAGCGCAACCAAGTCACCCTGGCCGATGAAAAAGACCATTACGGCCTGGCCATCCCGCGCATCACCTATTCGTTTTGCGACAACGACAAGAAACTGATCGCCCATTCGCTGAACTTCATGCAGCAGGCGCTCGACGCCGCCGGAGGGAAGGAAATCTGGCGCCAAGAAGACGACACCTGTCACCTCAACGGCACCGCACGCATGGGCGCTGATCCGCGCACCAGTGTGGTCAATGCCGACTGTCGCAGCTGGGACATACCCAATCTATGGATTTGCGATGGTTCGGTGTTTCCGACCGTCGGTGGCGTTAATCCGTCGCTGACCATTCAGGCCATTGCCTGCCGAACCGCTGACCGAATCGGCGTCCTTGCGATGCGCGGAGAACTGTAGCCATCACGGCGACGATCTGCGGTGCAAAGCAACACGGGGAACCGATTTGAATTAGCTCGATCAAAGTGAGGCGTCCTTGCCTCGCAACCGTCCTTGAGAATTTATAGTGCACTGTATTCTTGGCGCCGTCTGTTCGCTTTCGAACAGACGGCTGCCTAAATTATGAACACAGTGCTACTCAGGAGTGAAACGCTGCGGTCAAGGAGAACGTCATGACACAGCAAAGGGTCGATAGTTCCCACTGAGCCGACCCCTGCTTGGTAGATTCTTAGAGGGGCCTGACTATCGGGGCAGTAGATTGCAGCACTTTAGTGCTTATGTGTCTAGTACCGACTGATTCTTCGGTTTTCTGACAAACAACTCTGGGCGTTCCTTGCGCCATGCGCGTAACGCTTGAAGTGGCGTCGTGTGTTTGAGCGCGCGTTGCGGAAGGTGTTCGTTGTAGAGC
>NZ_JAQIBU010000235.1 GCF_027858935.1 Oleiagrimonas sp.
TCAGTGAATACGCGCAAGCCAAGATCGGGCCGGTAGCCGTGGATCTCGGTGACGTCGAGAGCACGCATGAACAGCAAGATTTCCTTGGATACGATCTGGCCCGGCACCAGGATCGGAAAGCCAGGCGGGTACGGGATGATGAACGAGGTGGACACCAGTTCGCGGCCGCTGTCGATGGCCGTCTCCATGGAACCGTCGCCGAGGGTGAAGTATTCGCATTTGCTCTCGTCGTAGGCGAGGAAGAAGGCGGCACGCAGATCACCTTCGGGCGTGTGCTTGCCGTCCTGACTGCGAAAGCGATCATGGAAGCGTGAAAAGTCGGGCAAAGGCGGCAGTTCCTCGGTCAAGGCGTGCACGCGGTTGTCAAAGGCCTTGCGCGTCATCGCACTGGCGTCCTCCAATTCGTTCTCCATTTGCGTGGCCACCTTCAGCAACACCTCGATCAGATAGGCCACCGACGAGCGCGTGGTGCCAATGTTGGTCATGAACAGCACGGTATTGCGTGAAGTCTTGTTGATCTGGATGCCGTGCTCGTCCATCAACACCTCGTTCTTGAAGGTGTCGCCGTCATAGCCGCAATGGCCGACCGCAAGTGTCACGCGGGTGGCATCCAGGGCGAACTCGTCGCTGGCCCACGCTTCCCAGGTATCGTTCCAGCCATGCTGCGGATCCCAGTACGATTCGATGCCGGACTCCCGGTATTGCGGCGGAATCAGATCGCCCACCGACAGCACGCGGAAGTACTTGGCCAGCAGCGGATGCGCGGTGATCGCCTTGCGCATCGACATCGCCGCCTCGATCTGCTTCTGTACCAGCTCGTAGCCTTCCAGTTCGACCTGGCGTCGGCCGACGTCCAGCGAAGCGATGATCTGGTAGTTTGGCGACGTCGATGTGTGCGTCATGTAGGCCTCGTGGAAGGCCTGCTCCACCTCCCCCTTGAAGTCCTGGTCGTGCACGTGAATCATGGAGCCTTGGCGTAGCGCAGTCAGGGTCTTGTGCGTGGATTGCGTGGAATACACGCGTACGCGCACCTTGTCCGGATCGGGCATCAGCTTCGCGCTCACCAGGGCCTCTTCGTCCATGTCGGCAACGGTCTTCTGATGCGCCTCCCAGGCCTGCCGATAGGCTTCACTGCGATAACGTTCGCGCAGCTTTTCGGCAACGCGCATGCCCGTTCGCTGGCGATAGATACCGCCGAAGCGCGCAAACGCGAACCACGCTTCGTCCCACAGAAACACCAGATCCGGCTTGATCGCCAGGCATTCCTGCATGACCCGCTCGACGTTGTAGACGATGCCGTCGAATGTGCAGTTGGTCAGCAACAGCATGCGCACCCGATCCAGCTTGCCAGCGCGCTTGAGCTCCAGCAGCTGGCGCTTGATGGTGGCCAGCGGCACGGCACCGTACATGGAGTATTCGGACAACGGATAACTGTCCAGGTACACCGCATGGGCGCCCGCCAGCACCATGCCGTAATGGTGCGATTTGTGGCAGTCGCGGTCGATCAGAACGATGTCGCCGGGGCGCACGATGGCCTGCACCACAATCTTGTTGCAGGTGGACGTTCCGTTGGTGGCAAAGAAGGTCTGCCGGGAACCGAACGCGCGCGAGGCCAGTGCCTGCGCCTTCTTGATCGGGCCGTGCGGTTCCAGCAGCGAATCCAGGCCACCCGAAGTGGCCGAGGTTTCCGCCAGAAAGATATTCATGCCGTAGAAATCGCCCATGTCGCGGATCCAGTTGGATCGCGTGATCGACTTGCCGCGACTGATCGGCATGGCATGGAACACGCCGGTGGGCTGGCGCGAATATTCCTTGAGTGCGGTGAAAAACGGTGTCTCGTAGCGCGCATTGACTCCGCGCAGGATGTTGAGGTGCAACTCCATGTGGTCTTCGAGGTTGTAGAACACGCGCCGGCAACCTGACACGTTGCGTCCCGCGATGTCTTCCACCGAGCGGTCCGTGACCAGAAATACGTCCAGTTCCGGGCGCACCCGACGCAGCAGGCGACACAGCTCCGGACCGCACTCTTCGGGATTGATGTCGTCCAGCCTTTCGTCACCCAGGCGATCGAGGAATGCGGCCAGCAAGTCCAGCCTGGTTTCGCTCTCGATGCCGAAATCGTTGCGTACCACCACCGACTGGATGTTGTGGTTGAACAGCGCCGCAATCAATGCATCAGCCAGACTGGACACCATCACCGTGGAGTAGATGAATTTGTCCTCCGGACGACGCATCTCGCGCAGCGCATCACGTAGCGCGTCCTCCTGAGCTGAGCTCAGGTCGTCGACGATCAGTACCTCGAAGTAGTTGCGCGCGCGGGTGCGCTGGTCCGGATTCTCCGGCGCGTCGGCGTCCGTCTCGGCCGATTCGGTCTGGTCCGGCAGCGGGTCGATGCTGCGCCGACGGTAGGCGCCGCTCATCAACGCGCGCACGATGCGTACGACGGCCTGGCTGAACTCATCGTAGTCATGCCGCGACAGCAGGCGTTGCAGTTGCTCAAGGGTACGCTTGCCCGGAAAGGCAAAGTACATCTCGATCGGCTGCAGCGCCTCAAGCAGATCTTCGGCGCGTGCGCCCAGTTTGACGCGGGCATCAGCGCGAATGGTATTGGCCATGCGCTTGGCCACGCCCTTGAGGGTGGTCCAGCGGTCATTGCGCAACTGCGACGCGCTGAAGAAGTCGCTAAGGGTCTGCTGCTCTTTGCCGTTGTGGTCGTCCAGGTGTTTCAACATGGTGGAGCTCCTTGCCAGGATTGCTGGCGGAGTCGGCGGGCTATCCTGTCGCGGGGTCGTCGAGTTGCGGCGCGTGTGGCGTGGCTTGCAGCGTCTGCGCGGGCGCCAGTGTGCCGATGCCTGCGCGACCACCCTTGTCCGGCATGTGCAATGGACCGAGCGTGTGCAGAAAGGCATCGGTACCGGAATTGCGATCGTACACCGAGAACTCGACTTCACGGTCGCGGAAGCTTTTCAGCACCTGACCCAAACCGAACATGCCGCGCTCGCGCTGCCGGCGCACTTGTTCCAGGTCGACCTCGATCGGGATGATCTCATCCTGCCCCCCTGCCTGATGCAGCACGCTGCCCGAGGGCGAAAACACGCAAGAGCGGCCAATACCACCGGCAGCCAGTCCGTTGATGTCGAACACGAAGCACTGGAATTGCGCTGCCGCGGCGCGCGCCATAGCGATCTCGACGTCGCGGTCGATGGTGCGCGTCAGCACCGGGTGCAGCAGCACCTCGGCACCCATCGCGGTCAGGGTACGCGTGGTTTCCGGAAACCACAGGTCGTAACAGATCGAAAGACCAAAACGGCCGACGTCCGGCACATCAAACACGCAGAAACCGGTACCGGCGCTGACGTCGCGCTCGTACGGACGGAACGGAAACATCTTGCGGTAATGGCGGATCACGTGCCCGTTCGCATCGATCACGGATGCCGTGTTGTAGATGCGCCCATCCTCGCCCATCTCGAAATTCGACCCGTTGACGATCCACACTCCATGGCGCGCCGCGGCTGCCGCCAGGGTCTGCAGGTGCGCTCCCGGCAACGTCTGCGGCGCATGTGGCAACGGTCCGCAGGCGGCCAGTTCACTGAACACGATCATCTGCACCCAAGGGAAGCTGGCCATCACCAGATCCACCTTTTGCACCATGACCTGGGTGTTGTCGCGCATGGCGCCGACATGCATCTGTACGCCGGCAATGGCAAATGGAATCATGCAGTTCGCTCCCTCGAAAAATGGTGAGCTGTCGAAAAGCAGCTCGTCGTTGCATCTGCGCGGCAGTGCGCGTTCATGCTGGATCCTTGGCACCCTTCTGAAGCAGGCTGCTGAGCGCCGTCTCCAGCACTGCCATACCCTCGTCGATCAGTTCATCACTGGCGGTCAGCGGCACCAGGAACCGGATCACGTTACCGTACACGCCACACGGCAGCACGATCAGGCCGTCCTCGGCGCAACGCTGGACCAGCGCACGGGTCAGATCGGCATCGGGCCTGGCGGCATCGCCGTCATGCACCAGTTCCATCGCCACCATGGCGCCCAGTCCGCGCACATCGCCGATCGCGCCTTGCATGGGTTGTGCCTGGCGCATCCGCGTCAATGCGGCGGTCAAGCGCTGGCCGATGGCTCCGGCGCGGGCGCACAACTGCTCGTCCTCGATGATGTCCAGCACCGCATTGGCTGCGGCGCAACCGATCGGCGAACCGGCAAAGGTGCCGCCCAGACCCCCCGGCCCCGGTGCGTCCATGATGGACGCCTTGCCGGTGACGGCAGACAGCGGGAAGCCGCCGGCGAGGCTCTTGGCCATGGTCACGATATCCGGCTCCACGCCGCTGTGCTCGATGGCGAACATGCGTCCGCTGCGCGCGAAGCCACTCTGTATTTCGTCGATCACCAGTACGATGCCGTGGCGGTCGCACAGCTCGCGCAACTCGCGCAGAAAGGCGGCATCGGCCGGGTAGAAACCGCCTTCGCCCTGCACCGGCTCGATGATGATCGCCGCCACGCGCTCGGGTTCCACCTCGGATTTGAACAGGGTTTGCATTGCCGCGCGGGCATCCTCCACAGTGACGCCGTGATAGGCGACCGGAAACGGCAGGTGATAGACACTGGACGGTAACGGTCCGAATCCGGCCTTGTACGGCACCACCTTGCCGGTCAGCGCCATGCCCATCATGGTGCGTCCATGAAAAGCGCCGGAAAACGCGATCACGGCCGGACGTCCTGTGTGCGCGCGGGCGATCTTGACGGCGTTCTCCACCGCCTCGGCGCCGGTACTCAGCAGCAGCGTCTTGTGCGGGCCGGCGCCGGGCACCAGCGCATTCAGGCGCTCGGCCAGTCGCACATACCCCTCGTAGGGATTGATCTGGAAACAGGTGTGGCTGAAGCGCTGCATCTGCTCGGCTACCGCTGCCTGCACGCGAGGATGCAGGTGACCTGTGTTGAGCACCGCGATGCCGCCGGCAAAATCGATATAGCGCTTGCCCTCGACATCCCACATCTGCGCGTTTTCCGCGCGCTCGATGAAGCGTGGAAGCAGGGTCGAGACGCCGCGCACGACCGCTTTCTCGCGGCGCGATTGCAATGCACTGTTGGTCGTGGAAGCGGAAGCCGCCGTTGTACCTGGAGCCGTCTTTGTCTGGGTCATGAAACGCGATCACCGTGGCCGGAGGGGGAGAGGGAGGGACGCCGATGCTGTGCAGGAACGGCGCAGGACAGTCGTGCATGGCGCAATGGCGCAACGTGCAGACCACTACGTGGGGTGCCGGGACACTCTTGCGTGCACGCGGTACCAGGTCCGACGGAACAACTGGCGCGAGCGGAGAGGCCGACTCACAACCACCTGTTGAAGGACGAGCATAGCAGACGGCCCCGTTATGCCCGGTGAACGTTATCGGAAATGTGTTGCTTACGCCGGTTGAATTGGCCGCCATGAAGCGACATGCGCTCCTCACAAATGGACGCCACAAAACTTCCGTTGAACGTATCGTTGCGCCAAGAGCCTCGCGTTCATGGTGCGCGTCAACCAAGCATCCCGGCCGCCCAGCACACACTGGACGAGCTTCCATCCTCCCAGCAAGATGGCGACCTATGCAGGCTTCGCTTCGACCTCAACTTCACGGGCTTCCCGCGGCCGACGCCATATAAAACATCATCCATCCGGCCAGCAGCGCCAACAGAATCGTGACGCTCACAACGAGCCCCCGATTTGCTTTTACCTCGCCGAGCTCAATAGCCCGATTCACAGCGTGATAATGCACGGCGGCAAGCACGACGAGGATCCCGCCGAACGCCATCATGAGTTCACCGATCGGAAGCGACATACTTGTCTGGTGGATATGAGTCCCTGGCTCCAGATGCGCGGCAAGCTCGCGCAACCACACGCCGAACTTGGCAATGACAAATCCTAGCGTCAT
>NZ_JAQIBU010000260.1 GCF_027858935.1 Oleiagrimonas sp.
TTGCATCTGGGACCTGTCGAGGTGCATTGGTATGGCGTGATGTACCTGCTCGGCTTCGCTGCGGTCTGGATCCTCGGCGAACGCCGGCGTCGCGCCGGGTATCTGCCGGTCAGCGCCAATGCTTTCAGCGACCTGCTGTTCTTCGGCATGATGGGGGTGATCGTAGGCGGTCGGGTCTGGTACATGCTGTCCTATTACCGACCGATCGACTGGATATGGACCGACCCGCTGGCGCTGTTTCGCATCTGGGATGGCGGCATGTCCTTCCACGGCGGCTTGCTTGGCGTGCTGGTGGCCGGCTTTTGGTGGTCGCGAAAACAGAAGCTGCATTTTATGGATACCGTGGACTTTGTCGCGCCGCTGGTACCGATCGGCCTGGGACTGGGTCGTCTGGGCAACTTCATCAATGGCGAATTGTGGGGCAAGCCCACCCATGTTCCCTGGGCTGTGATGTTTCCGGGAGCACACAACGAGGACCTGCACTTCGTCGCCACCCATCCCGCCTGGGACGCCATCTGGCACCGATACGGCATGCTTCCCAGACATCCCTCCGAGCTGTATGAGTTGTTCCTGGAGGGCGTGGTGATGTTCACGGTGCTGTACCTGTACTCACGCAAGCCGCGGCCGCGTTACCGCATTTCCGGACTGTTTGCCCTGATGTACGGATGCTTCCGCATCGCGGTGGAATTTGTGCGCATGCCCGACCCGCAATTTGGCCACAATGGCCAGCCGGGTTATCTGTTCGGGACCCATTGGGTGACCATGGGCCAGGTGCAATCGGTACCGCTGGTACTGGCCGGACTGTGGTTGCTGTGGCTGTCGCGAAGGGCGCCGACACTGCCGCGGGTGCCCCGGAGGGAAACCGATACCGAAGACGCCGTCAACTTGGATTGAGCCTGGGGAGTCCGGATGGCTCCAACCAGAGCGGTGGCTGGGCTATCCTTGGAATCATGCAGACCTATCTTGATCTTCTCCGCCACGTGCTCGAACACGGCACGCCGAAGGCCGACCGCACCGGCACCGGAACCCGCAGCGTGTTCGGATGGCAGATGCGCTTCGACCTGCGGCAGGGTTTTCCGCTGGTCACCACCAAGAAGCTGCACTTGAAGTCCATCGTCCACGAACTGATCTGGTTCCTGCGCGGCGATACCAACATCGGCTACCTCAAGGAAAACGGCGTCCGCATCTGGGATGAATGGGCCGATGAAAAAGGCGACCTGGGGCCGGTGTACGGCGAGCAGTGGCGCTCCTGGAAGGGTGCGGACGGACGCGTGATCGACCAGATCGACGGTGTGCTACGCGAGATCCAGAGCAACCCGGATTCACGTCGGCTGATCGTCTCGGCCTGGAATGTCGCCGAGCTGCCCAGGATGGCGCTGATGCCCTGCCACGCGCTGTTCCAGTTCTATGTTGCTGGGGGTCGGCTTTCCTGCCAGCTTTACCAGCGCTCGGGTGACATTTTCCTGGGTGTGCCATTCAACATCGCAAGCTATGCGTTGCTGACGCACATGATTGCCCAGGTGACCGGGCTGGAAGTGGGCGATTTCGTGCATACCCTGGGTGATGCACACCTGTATTCCAACCATCTGGAGCAGGCACGCGAGCAACTGACGCGGACCCCCAGGTCCCTGCCGACCCTGAAACTCAATCCACGGATACAGCGGCTTGAGGACTTTGGTTTCGAGGATGTGGTATTCGAGGGTTATGATCCACATCCGGCGATCAAGGCCGCGGTTGCTGTCTGAGCTTGCGCCGGGCGGGTAGGCGCAGGGCGCGTTCGGACGTAAACTTGCTGCGATAACCGGTTCAACTCCGGTGGTAGATACCCTTCAATGCAGGAGAGTTCATGTCCATTTCCCTGATCGCCGCCTTGGACAATGACACCGTCATCGGCAAGAACGGGCAGATGCCGTGGCACCTTCCCGATGATCTCAAGCGGTTCAAGGAACTGACCATCGGCAAGCACGTGCTGATGGGATACAACACTGCCATTTCGATCGGGCGCGCGCTGCCGGAGCGGACCAATCTGGTGTTGAGCCGCAGGCATACCGCCCCCTTCCCGGGGCAGGAAACGGTACGTTCGATCCCCGAAGCCCAGGTGCTGGCTGGCGGTACCGGTCTGATGGTCATCGGTGGCGGAGAGGTGTACCGCGAGACCTTGCCGTTTGCCTTGCGCATGTACCTGACCTGGGTGGATACGCAGGTGGAAGGCGGCGACGTGTATTTTCCACACATCAATTACCGCGACTGGTCGGAGTCCGCGCGCGTGCATCACCGCAAGGATGAAAAACACGCCTACGCTTTCGACATGGTTGAGTACGTGCGTGAGTGAATCCGGTCCGGCTTCGCCGGCATCGTCGATCCGTATCCATGTCGTGGCCGGACTGCTGCTCGACAGCCAGGGCCGTGTTCTTTTGGCGCAGCGTCCCGAAGGCAAACACCTGGCCGGTCTGTGGGAGTTTCCCGGCGGCAAGTGCGAACCCGGCGAAAGCGCGACGATGGCGCTGGTACGCGAGCTTCGCGAAGAGCTCGGGATCGAGGCCGAGCCCGGAGAGACCGTGATGCAGCTGCCGTGGGACTACGCCAGCAAGTCGTTGCTCCTGCACGCCATGCGCGTGCCGCGCTGGCATGGCGTGCCGCGCTCGTGCGAAGGGCAGGCGCTGCGCTGGGTGTATCCCTCGAGCGATCTGCCGATGCAATTGGCGCCCGCGGACCTTCCGGTGATGCAGGCATTGATGGGTTGATTGCAGCGCGCGCTCGTGGGGGGCGCAGGATGTGCATGATTGCGGTTGAGATTTGGCGACAACGGGGGGCGGCAACGGTGTTCCCGGATGCGCTTTGCTTATCCGGGCTACGGTATCAAGTTGTAGCCCGGATAAGGCCCTGGCCGCATCCGGGGTCTTCTACGGTAGCCACCGGGAGTGGCGCACGTGGCCCGTGGCCGGGTAACGGTGAATGTGGCGTTCCCGGATGCGCTTTGCTTATCCGGGCTACGGGTTTTGGGAATGTTTCCGGTGAATCCCGGATGCGCTTTGCTTATCCGGGCTACGGGATCGAGTTGTAGCCCGGATAAGGCCTTGGCCGCATCCGGGGACTTCCTACGGTAGCCACCGGGAGTGGCGCAACGTGGCTCGTGGTCGGGTAACGGTGGGTTTGGCGTTCCCGGATGCGCTTTGCTTATCCGGGCTACGGGATCGGGCTACGGGTTTTGGGAATGTTTCTGTTGGAGGGGCGTGGTCTATCGCGGTCGGGCCGATCCGGATTTCACGGATGCCAATCGCAGGTAGCGTGCATGCAGGCGTTCAACGCCAGCATCCAGCTGATCCTCGCTGCTGCTGCTGTTGTTGATGACATCGTCCGCCAGCTCCAGGCGGGACTCTGATGAAGCCTGGGCCTCGATCATGCGCGAGGCAAGCTCGCTGTCGATGGCGTCACGCGCGATGAGTCGATCGATGCGCACCGTGTCCGGTGCATCCACCACCAGGACCCGGTCCACCCAGGCGTATTGCGGCCAGGTCTCGGCCAGCAGCGGGATGTCCACGATGCAGTACGGGCCCTGATCGGCACGGATGCGCTGATCGAGCCAGGCACGTACCGCCGGATGCACGATGGCTTCCAGTGCCTTGCGCGCCTCCGGATCGTCGAACACGCGCGAGCGCATGGTTCGCCGATCGAGCGAGCCGTCCTCTTTCAGGACATCGGTGCCGAAATGTTGCGTGATGGCATCGAGTCCGGGCGAGCCCCTGGCCACCACCTCGCGCGCGCCAACATCGGCGTCGAACACCTGTACGTCACGCGTCCGGAAACACCGGGCTACGGCACTCTTGCCTGCGGCGATGCCACCGGTGAGAGCCACCACAAAGTGCTTGCGAGCTTGCACCTGTGCGGCCTTCTAGCGCATGCCGGTCAGCTGCATGTAGGCATGCAGCAACCAGGGCCCCACCACGAACCAGACCCAGCCCGCGGCCGCGATAAACGGCCCGAACGGCATCGGTACGCCGCGCTCGTGTCGACGCAAGGCGATCAATGCGACACCGATGATGGCGCCGATCAGCGACGACAGCAGCATGATCGGGAGCAGCGCCAGCGGTCCCATCCAGGCGCCCAGCGCGGCCAGCAGCTTGAAGTCGCCGTAGCCCATGCCCTCTTTCCCGGTCAGCAGCTTGAAAACCCAGTACAGGCTCCACAGGCTGAGATAGCCGATCGCGGCGGCCAGGATGGCCTGGGTCGGCGCAACGTACATCGGCACCAGGCTCAGGATCAGTCCGAGCCAGAGCAATGGATAGGTCAGCTGGTCGGGCAGCAGCTGGGTGCGAAAGTCGATCCCTGAGGCGGCCACCAGGATCCAGGTGAAAATCAGCCCGAAGCATCCCAGCAGTCCCGGGCCGAACCGCCATACCACCGCCGCACTCAAAAGCGCCGTCAGCAGCTCAACCAGCGGGTACTGGATCGATATGCTCGCCTTGCAGTAGCGGCAGCGACCGCGCAGCAGCAGCCAGCTCAGCAGCGGTATATTGTCCAGCGCGGAAAGCGTGTGCTTGCAGTGCGGGCAATGCGAGGATTCGCGAACCAGGCCGGGCGGAGTGGCTGCCGTTTCGGGCTCCATCTCCAGGATCTCCCGCGCCTCGCTGCGCCAGGCATGGTTCATGCGCGCGGGCAGGCGCAGGATGACTACATTCAGGAAGCTGCCGACCAGAAGCCCGAGGATGCCGGCAACCAGGATCCAGGCGCCCCAAGGCAGCACGGTGAGCAGATACGGAAGCATGATGCGTTGGGTTCCCCAGCAAGGTGGACGTCAGGCCATGCAGAGTGCGCCACGCCAGCCCCTTGAGGTGTGGGCGATGCTGCAGCTCCGCGGGTGTCGCTCGGCTATCCGACAGTGCCGGCGAGCTTGAAGATCGGCAGATACAGCGAGATCACCATGCCACCGACGATCACGCCCAGGATCACCATGATCAGCGGTTCCAATAGCGTGCTGAGGGTATCCACGGCGTTGCTGACCTCTTCCTCGTAGAACTCGGCCACCTTGAACAGCATGGTGTCCAGGGCACCCGATTCCTCGCCGATGGCGGTCATCTGCACCACCATGTTGGGAAACAGTCCGGTCTGACGCATGGCCAGCTGCATCTGGTGACCGACGGCCACGTCATCACGCATCTGCCGCACGGCATTGCCATAGACGATGCTTCCGGTCGCGCCGGCGACGGCATCCATGGCCTCGACCAGCGGTACGCCCGCACGAAAGGTCACGCCCAAGGTGCGCGCAAAGCGGGCCAGCGCGGACTGGCGCATGATGTTGCCGATGATCGGCAAGCGCAGCAGGATGCGGTCAAGCAAATGCGCGAACTTGAGCGAGCGTTTCTTGGCCATGACCAGGGCCATGACGCTGCCGACGATGACTATGATCAGCAGCCACCAGTACGCCTGCACGAACTTGGAGGCATTGATCACGACCTGCGTGGCGGCGGGCAGGGCGGCGCCGGCATTCTTGAATACATCCTGGAAAACAGGGACCACGAACAGCAGGATGATCAGGCTGACCACGAACGCCACGGCCAGCACCATGACAGGGTAGAACAGGGCCTTCTTGATCTTCGACTTGATGCCCTCCATGCGCTCCTTGTAGGTGGCCAGGGTGTCGAGCACCGTGTCCAGCACACCGGCCGATTCGCCGGCCTTGACCAGATTGCAGAAGAGTTCGTCGAACTGAATCGGGTATTTGCCAAGCGCTTCGTGCAGGGTTGAGCCACCCTCGATGGTCTGCTTGACGTCCGTGAGCATGTTCTTGAAGCGCGGATTGCGCTGACCACCCGCGATAATCTCGAAGGCCTGCACCATCGGTACGCCCGACGCCATCATGGTCGCGATCTGGCGGCTGAAGATCGCCACGTCGTGAGGCTTGACCCTGCTGCCGGCGGAGCCGAACAGAGGCTTTGGCTTTTCGCGCACCGTCTGCGGGTTCATGCCCTGGCGACGCAGCTCGGCCTTGACGAGGGTGGCGGTCTTGGACTGCATCTCCCCCTTCATCTTCTTGCCGCGCTTGTCCAGCGCGACCCATTCGTAGACGACGAGTTTGCTCACGCTGGCGCGCGAGGCACCGGTCTTACTTGCATTCTTGGCGGCGGTGGCGGTTGCCATAAGCGCGTTCTTCCACGTTGGTGGTGTGGTCGAGCCGGACGGTCATGGTGCTTTCGACACCGTCCGATTCGTTGATTAATCCTTGGTCACGCGATTGATCTCGGCCAGGCTCGTGACCCCGTTCTTCACCTTCAACAGCGCGGAGGTGAACAGGTCGGGAATGCCCGCCTCGCGGGCCACGTCGGAAATCTGCATGGCGTTTCCGCCCTCCAGCACGATGCGCTGGATCTCATCCAGCATCGGCATCACCTGGTACACGCCCACGCGGCCCTTGTAGCCCTCGTTGCAGCCGTCGCAGCCTTTGGCGTCGTAGATGTGCAGGCCGGCGTCGATCTCCTCCTGGGAGAATCCCTCGGCCAACAGCGCGGCAGGCGGCAGTTCCAGCGGCGTCTTGCACTCATGCAGGCGGCGGCCAAGGCGCTGGGCGATGATCAGGGTGACCGACGAGGTGATGTTGTACGGCGCGATGCCCATGTTCATCAGGCGCGCGACGGTTTGTGCTGCATCGTTGGTGTGCAGGGTCGAGAGCACCATGTGGCCGGTCTGCGCGGCCTTGATGGCGATCTCGGCGGTTTCCAGGTCACGGATCTCGCCGACCATGATCACGTCCGGATCTTGGCGCAGGAACGAGCGCAGCGCGGCGGCGAAGGTCATGCCGCGCTTGACGTTCTGCTGCACCTGGTTGATGCCGTCGACACGGATTTCGACCGGATCCTCGACCGTGGAGATGTTGCGACCTTCGGTGTTGAGGATGTTCAGCGCGGTGTACAGCGACACCGTCTTGCCCGATCCGGTCGGTCCGGTGACCAGCACCATGCCGTAGGGCTTCTGGATGGCATCCATGAACAGGGTTTTCTGGTCATCCTCGTAACCGAGCTTGTCGATACCCATCTTGGCCGCCGAGGCGTCCAGGATACGCAGCACGATCTTCTCGCCGAACAGGGTTGGCAAGGTGCTCACACGAAAATCGATGGCCTTGGTCTTGGACAGGTTCAGCTTGATGCGGCCGTCCTGCGGCACGCGGCGCTCGGCGATGTCCAGGCCGCTCATCACCTTCAGGCGCGAGGAGATGCGGCTGCTCAGCGCCATCGGCGCCTTGGCCGATGTGCGCAGGATACCGTCCATGCGCAGGCGCACGCGGAACTGGTTCTCGTAGGGCTCGAAATGGATGTCCGAGGCGCCGCGGCGGATGGCGTCGAGCAGCACCTTGTTGACGAACTTCACCACCGGCGTGTCGTCGATATTGAGCGCGTCGACGCCGGTATCCTTCGGCTCGGCGTCGCCGGCCTCGGTCATCAGGTCTTCCAGGCCTTCCTCTTCGCCCAGTCCGTCCATGTTGGTCGAGACCGTGGCAAGGGCGTGGTCGATGGTGCGCGCCAGCTGCTGGCTTTCGACCATGATCGGCTCGACGATGCAGTTGGAGTGGAAACCAACTTCCTCCAGCGCATGCGACTGGGTGGGGTCGGACACCCCCACAAACAGGCGTTTGCCGCGCTTGTACAGCGGCAAGACCTTGTGTTTGGTCATCAGCGCTTCGCTGACGCTGGAAAGCGGCATCTGCTTGAACGGGATCGATGTGGGATCCATCAACGGAATGCCGAACTCGGCGCTGGTGATGCGCGCGATCTGGGTACTGTCGACCATGCCGTTGTCGATCAGCCACTTGGTCAGCGGCACCTTGTTCTGGGCCGCATTTTCGGTAGCCGAGCGCGCGTCGGCCTCCTTGAGGAGACCATCAAGAACCAGCCGCCGGGCCATGCCCGTCAAGCCCGTGAGCGGAGGGGGCTGCATCTGGGTTGCCATAAGAAAGTGTCGTAATCCCCCGAATATGATACGAATCTACCGCAAATACGGTCGCTTGGGCAGCCCGGATGCGCGATCAGATCACCAGAATGGCGTACCGTGTCGCGTTTCAGGCCCGGTCATGAGCCGTCCGTGGCCGAAAAAGCCAGTTCCATGTGGCTTCGCGCTATGATCCCACGGGTCCGGACAAGGGGGAAATTCTTGATCAGCATCATCCTGCCCGCAAAAGACGAAGCCGCCGCCCTGGCCGGCCTGTTGCCCCGGCTGCGCGCATTGCAGCCTGAAGCGGAGATCATCGTGGTCGATGATGGCTCGACTGACGACACCGCGCAACTGTGCACACGCCATGGCGTGCAATGCCTGTCGTCCCCGTACTCCATGGGCAACGGCGCTGCGATCAAGCGGGGAGCCCGCGCGGCCAACGGCGACATTCTGGTGTTCATGGATGCGGATGGCCAGCACGATCCCGACGACATTCCCCGGCTGCTGGAAAAGCTGGAGCAAGGCTTCGACATGGCCGTCGGCGCGCGCGACTGGGATGGCCAGGCGGGCGTCGGCCGCGGCCTGGCCAACGGTTTGTACAACTGGCTGGCCAGCCGCATGAGTGGACACGAGGTCAAGGACCTGACCTCCGGATTCCGCGCCGTGCGCGCCGACAAATTCATGCAGTTTTTGTACCTGTTGCCCAACGGATTCAGCTACCCGACCACCAGCACCATGGCGTTTTTCCGCAGCGCCTACGGCGTGGCCTACGTGCCGATCAAGGTCGCCCAGCGCGACGGCACCGCCAGCCACATCCGCCCCTTGCGCGACGGGCTGCGCTTTCTGCTGATCATCTTCAAGATCGCCACGCTGTATTCGCCGCTGAAGCTGTTTGTGCCCGCGAGCGGTGTGTTTTTTCTGCTCGGATGTCTCAATTACGCACGCACCTTTTTGTCGTACGGACGCCTGACCAACATGAGCAC